>CAVIYT010000027.1:0-9829 GCA_963646925.1 Paludibacteraceae bacterium | reverse complement strand
GCCTATACTTTCTTACGGTCAGCGCAGCAAGTGCGCAGACCTATTGAACAGTTACTCGAAATGATACTTATCTAACAGCTCATGTTTCATATCCCAGAGCGGCTTGGAGAGATCCACATGGACTTCATGCGGGTTTACGAGACGTTTTGTCTCATCCCACAGAGTATTGAGTTCTTCCTTGCAGTACTTCTGGATATCCATGACCTTCGGGGAGTGGTAGACGCACTCGCCGTCCTTGAATACCTGGACCGGAAGCTCACGCATCGTGTAAGTTCCAGGAGCCAGAAGTGTCTTCTTCCAGGTTGCAACCGGGTCAAAGAGCAGTAACGACTCGTCCTCGTTGAATGTCTCGCCCACGAGGCAGATGATATCCGCGATGACCTTGTAGCTGTCCTTTCCGTAGATACGGTAGGTGGTCTTGTTGCCCGGGTTTGTGATCTTCTCCTCGTTCTCGGAGAGTTTGATCTTCGGGATGAATTTTCCTGTCTTCTTGTCCATAATTGCGGCAAGCTTATATACACCGCCGAAGGACGGGCAGTCCTTGGATGTGATCAGGTTTGTGCCGACGCCCCAGGAGTTGATGGTTGCGCCCTGGTTCTTTAAGCTTGTGATCAGGGTCTCGTCAAGGTCGTTGGACGCGGAGATCACAGCGTCCGTGAATCCCTCCGCGTCGAGCATCTTTTTCGCTTCCTTGGAGAGATAAGCCAGGTCGCCGCTGTCCATACGGATTCCGTAGAAGGTAAGCGGGATTCCCTCGGCACGCATCTCCTTGAATACCTGGATCGCGTGCGGGATACCGGAATTTAAGGTATCGTAAGTGTCGACTAAGAGGATGCACGCGGTCGGGTAAAGTCTCGCGTAGGTGCGGAAGGCGGTGAGCTCATCCGGGAAACTCATGATCCAGCTGTGGGCATGGGTTCCTTTTACCGGTACATCGAACATCTGGCCGCAGAGAACATTGGAAGTACCGATACATCCGGCGATCATAGCGGCTCTCGCGCCGTAGATTCCGGCATCCGGACCCTGGGCACGTCTTAAACCGAACTCCATGACTCCGTCTCCGCGGGCTGCATGGACGATACGGGAAGTCTTTGTGGCGATCAGGCTCTGATGGTTGATGATGTTTAAGATCGCTGTCTCAACGAGCTGGGCCTGCATGATCGGGGCGATGACCTTTACGAGGGGTTCTCTCGGGAACACGACGGTTCCTTCCGGGATCGCATAGATATCGCCGGTGAATTTGAAGGTGGAGAGGTACTCCAGGAAATCTTCCCCGAAAAGTCCTGTGGTGCGGAGATAATCGATATCTTCCTTATCAAAATGTAAATTTTCGATGTATTCGACAACCTGCTCTAAGCCGGCCGCGATGGCAAATCCGTTTCCGTCCGGATTGGTGCGGTAGAATGCGTCGAAGATGACGGTCTCATTCGCATCCTTTGCATGAAAGTAACCCTGCATCATGGTCAGCTCGTAGAGATCTGTAAGCAGCGTCAGGTTTCGTTCGCTCATAATGTTTCTCCTTAAATTTCTCCGCGGTGAGTGTCAGCGGAATATTAAACGCAGCGGTCCGGCGGTGAATGAATTTATGCCGGACAATAACGACAGCCTGGATGCAGTTCTCCCCAAAAGAACCTGCTGGCTGTCAAACGTGTTGTGGTTGATTATATCAGTTCTTGTGCGAAAAGGCAAATTGTACGTTAAAAAAGTAACGAACATTTCAAAAGAATGTAAAATATACCTAAAAACCTAAGAAAGAAAACCGGCAGCCGGCTCCGATATGGAAAGATTTTGCAACTCCCGAGGGATTCCCTTGACTTTTAAATACCTTATTATTATAATAAAATTTGTCTGAGTGTAAAGATCAGACGGTTTATAGAAAAAAGCCATGACGGAGACAGTAGGTTCACAAGCAGAAAGCCAAAGCGAGCCGGGGACGATGGAAGCCCGGTGCTTTTTCGTGAAAGGAAGATCACTCCCGAGCTGGAAGCTGAACCCCGGAAGCGGGACTGTTTTCGGAAAGTAAGTGTACCCGGTGATTCCGCCGTTAAGGGGAACTCATATGTCAGTATGCAGTAATAGGTGGTTAAAAGCGTTATTTTCGCCCTGTTCTCATTGAGAATGGGGCTTTTTTATTACTAATTCAGCATACGACACACAAAAACACGAAGAGCATGGCAACGAGAAAGCTGTGCACAAAACATGATTGGAGGAAATGTGTCATGTACGAGAAAGTATCAACAGACCTGAACTTTGTGGACAGGGAAAAAAAGGTTGAGAAATTCTGGAAAGACGAAAAAATCTTCGAAAAGAGTATCGACAGCCGCAGGAAAGGAACCCCATACGTATTCTATGACGGCCCGCCTACCGCAAACGGCAAGCCGCATATCGGACACGTACTTACCCGTGTTATCAAGGATATGATCCCGAGATACCGCACCATGAAAGGCTACATGGTTCCGCGTAAAGCAGGATGGGATACCCACGGACTTCCGGTAGAGCTTGAAGTTGAGAAGCTTCTCGGCCTCGACGGAAAAGAGCAGATCGAGGAGTACGGTGTTGAGCCGTTCATCGAGAAATGTAAAGAGAGTGTCTGGAAATACAAAGGAATGTGGGAGGACTTCTCCAGCACCGTTGGTTTCTGGGCTGATATGGATAACCCGTATGTTACTTACCATGACGACTATATCGAGTCCGAGTGGTGGGCATTAAAGCAGATCTGGGATAAAGGACTCCTCTACAAGGGATTCAAGATCGTTCCGTACTGCCCGCGCTGCGGAACACCGCTTTCCAGCCACGAGGTAGCACAGGGATATAAGGATGTCAAGGAAAAATCCGCAATCGCCCGCTTCAAAGTAAAGGGCGAGGACGCATACTTCCTTGCATGGACCACAACACCGTGGACACTTCCGAGCAACGTGGCTCTCTGCGTAAATCCGAAAGAGACATATGCGAAGGTAAAAGCCGCAGACGGCTACACCTACTATATGGCGGAAGCCCTGCTTGATACCGTTCTCGGCAAGCTTGCAGATAAAGAAAACGGAACTCCGGCATATGAAGTTCTCGAGACATACACCGGTAAGGACCTTGAGTACAAGGAGTACGAGCCGTTGTTCGACTGCGCCGTTGAGATCTGCGAGAAACAGCACAAGAAAGCATACTTCGTGACATGTGCGGATTATGTAACCCTGACAGATGGTACCGGCGTGGTACACATCGCGCCGGCATTCGGTGAGGACGATGCCCAGGTAGGCCGCCGCTATGACCTTCCGTTCGTACAGCTCGTCGATGCGAAGGGTGACATGACAAAGGAGACTCCGTACGCAGGCGTATTCGTAAAGAAAGCGGATCCGATGGTCCTTAAGGACTTAAAGGAAAAAGGTCTGTTATTCGAGGCACCGGCATTCGAGCACAGCTATCCGTTCTGCTGGCGCTGCGACACACCGTTAATCTACTATGCGCGTGAGTCCTGGTTCATCAAGATGACAGCAGTCAAGGATGACCTGATCCGCAACAACAACAAGATCAACTGGATTCCGGAATCCATCGGTAAAGGACGTTTCGGCGACTGGCTGGAGAACGTTCAGGACTGGGGAATTTCCAGAAACCGTTACTGGGGCACACCTCTTCCGGTATGGCAGTGTGAGTGCGGAAAGATGCACTGCATCGGCAGCCGTGAAGAATTAAAGAAGATGAGCCCGAACTACCAGGATATCGTTAAGAAATACAGCAAGGAGATGGATGGAGACAAGGGCGAAGTTGAGCTTCACCGTCCGTTTATCGACGATGTTGTGATCACCTGCCCAGACTGTGGAAAAGAAATGCACCGCGTACCGGAGGTTATCGACTGCTGGTTCGACTCCGGCGCAATGCCGTTCGCACAGCACCACTATCCGTTCGAGAACCAGGAACTCTTCCACAAACAGTTCCCGGCACAGTTCATCTCCGAGGCCGTTGACCAGACAAGAGGATGGTTCTACTCCTTACTTGCTGAGTCCACACTTCTTTTCAACGAGCCGCCGTACCAGAACGTTATCGTTCTCGGTCACGTTCAGGATGAGAACGGACAGAAGATGAGTAAATCCAAAGGAAACGCTGTCGATCCGTTCGATGCCTTAAAGACATACGGCGCTGACGCGATCCGCTGGTATTTCTATATCAACAGCGCACCGTGGTTGCCGAACCGTTTCCATGGCAAAGCTGTTATGGAAGGACAGAGAAAGTTCATGGGTACTCTCTGGAACACCTATGCATTCTTCGTTCTCTACGCGAATATTGATAACTTTGACGCAACCAAGTACACACTGGAATACGACAAACTTCCGGTTATGGACAAATGGCTGTTATCCAAGTTGAATTCTACTGTAAAGGCAGTGGATGATGACCTTGCAAACTATCGCATCCCGGAGGCAGCGAGAGCGCTCCAGGAGTTCGTGGATGACATGAGTAACTGGTATGTAAGAAGAAGCCGTGAGCGTTTCTGGGCGAAGGGAATGGAGCAGGATAAGATCAATGCTTACATGACTCTCTATACAGCCCTCGTAACGATCAGTAAGGCAGCAGCTCCGATGATCCCGTTCATGACAGAGGAGATCTACCAGAACCTCGTAAGATCCATCGATAAGACTGCTCCGGAGAGCATCCACCTCTGCGATTTCCCGACTGTCGATGAAGCTCATATCGACAGCGAGCTGGAAGCAAAGATGGACGAAGTCTTAAAGATCGTCGTTATGGGACGTGCGGCGAGAAATACCGCAAACATCAAGAACCGTCAACCGATCGCCAAGATGTTCGTAAAGGCACCGGAAAGCCTTCCGGAGTTCTACCAGGAGATCATCGAGGACGAGTTAAATGTGAAGTCCGTAGAGTTCACAGATGACGTGAGAAACTTCACATCCTACACCTTCAAGCCGCAGCTTAAGACGGTAGGACCGAAGTACGGCAAACAGCTCGGCAACATCAAGAAAGCGCTGGCTGAGTTAGACGGAAATGCCGCTATGGATACATTAAACGAGAAGGGCGCTCTGACCTTCAATTTTGACGGAAACGAAGTCGTTCTCACAAAAGATGATCTTCTGATCGACATGGCACAGACAGAAGGTTATGTATCCGAGGCTGACAACACCGTGACAGTTGTTCTCGACACAACACTGACACCGGAACTTCTCGAGGAAGGTTTCTTCCGTGAAATCGTCAGCAAGATCCAGACCATGCGTAAAGAGGCTGGTTTCGAGGTTATGGATCACATCTACGTTTACGCGGACAAGAACGAGAAGATCGCTGATCTGATCAAGAAGTACGCGGACGAGTTAAAGAGCGAGGTCATGGCCGACAACATCATGCTCGGTGAGATGGCTGGCTATACAAAAGAGTGGAACATCAATGGCGAGGATGTTATGCTCGGAGTTGCGAAAGTAACGAAATAAGGTATCAATTAAGCATCCCGCGGGGACCAGGAAATTCCGGCACTGCGGGATGCGTATTATAAGGAGGACTTTAGGGGTGAGTCAGACAATTAATAAGGAAGAACTGAAAAAATCCATTGCGTACAATGTGAAGAACATTTACCGCAAAACGATCGATGAGGCGACTCCGGCCATGGTTTACCAGGCTGTCGCTCTTACAGTCAAAGACATGATCATCGACCGCTGGATCGCAACTCACAAAGAGTATGACAAGGACGATGTGAAGGTCGTTTACTACATGTCCATGGAGTTCCTGACAGGACGTTTCCTCGGAAACAACATCATCAGCCTCTGTGAGCAAAAAGAGATCGCGGAAGCTCTTGAGGAGCTGGGCTTTGATTTAAACAGCATCGAGGACCAGGAGAGAGACCCGGCGCTTGGAAACGGCGGTCTTGGACGTCTTGCAGCCTGCTTCTTAGATTCCCTGGCATCTTTAGGCTATCCGGCATACGGATGCGGAATCCGCTACCGCTACGGTATGTTCAAGCAGCAGATCCGCGACGGCTACCAGATCGAGGTTCCGGACGAGTGGTTAAAGGACGGATATCCGCTTGAGATCCGCCGCGCGGAGTACGCGACAGAGGTCAAGTTCGGCGGTTACGTTGAGACCGAGTGGGACGGAAAGAGAAACCATTTCGTACAGAAGGGCTACCAGTCCGTTATGGCAGTTCCGTATGATATCCCGATCGTAGGTTACGGCAACAACGTCGTAAACTCCTTAAGAATCTGGGACGCTCAGCCGGTAAACACCTTCAACTTAAGCGAGTTCGACAAAGGTGACTACCAGAAGGCTGTTGAGCAGGAGAACCTGGCAAAGACCATCGTCGAGGTCCTTTACCCGAACGACAACCATTACTCCGGTAAAGAGCTGCGCTTAAAACAGCAGTACTTCTTCATCTCCGCGAGTGTCCAGCGCGCGGTCAAGAAGTACAAAGAGAGACATGACGACATCCATAAATTCTACGAGAAGGCAGTCTTCCAGTTAAATGATACGCATCCGACCGTAGCGGTGGCTGAGTTAATGCGTATCCTGCTTGACGAGGAGAACTTAGAGTGGGATGAGGCGTGGGAGATCACAACAAAGACCTGTGCGTACACAAACCACACCATCATGGCTGAGGCCCTTGAGAAATGGCCGATCGAGCTCTTCTCCCGCCTGCTTCCGCGTGTTTACCAGATCGTTGAGGAAATCAACCGCCGCTTTGTGGCTGAGATCCAGAAGAGATATCCGGGCGACAACGAGAAGATCCGCAGAATGGCTATCATCTACGACGGACAGGTCCGCATGGCTTACCTTGCCATCGTCGGCAGCTTCTCTGTAAACGGTGTTGCGAAGCTCCACACAGAGATCCTTGAGAAACAGGAACTCCGTGACTTCTACGAGATGATGCCGGAGAAGTTCAACAACAAGACAAACGGTATCACCCAGAGACGTTTCCTCCTTCACGGCAACCCGCTCCTTGCAGACTGGGTAACCGACAAGATCGGCAGCGAGTGGATCACAGATCTCTCCAACATCAAGAAGCTTTCTGTCTATGTTGACGATGAGAAGTGCCAGCAGGAGTTCATGAACATCAAGTACCAGAACAAGGTCCGCCTTGCGAAGTACATCAAGGAGAACAACGGAATCGATGTGGATCCGCGCTCTATCTTCGATGTTCAGGTAAAACGTCTGCATGAGTACAAGAGACAGCTCATGAACATCCTTCATGTGATGTATCTCTACAACCAGTTAAAAGATAATCCGAATATGGACATCGTTCCGAGAACCTTCATCTTTGGCGCGAAGGCAGCTGCCGGATACAAGCGCGCGAAGCTGACTATCAAGCTCATCAACAATGTAGCTGACGTGATCAACAACGATAAGTCCATCGGCGGCAAGTTAAAAGTCGTATTTATCGAGGATTACCGCGTATCCAACGCGGAGCTGATCTTCTCCGCTGCTGATGTCAGCGAGCAGATCTCCACAGCCAGCAAGGAGGCATCCGGTACCGGCAACATGAAGTTCATGTTAAACGGTGCTTTAACCATCGGAACCATGGACGGCGCGAACGTGGAGATGGCAGAGGAAGTCGGCAAGGAAAACATGTTCATCTTCGGCGCGTCCGCAGATGAGATCATCAACCTTGAGAACAACGGCGGCTACAACCCGATGGATATCTTCAACAACGATCAGGATATCCGTCGCGTGCTGATGCAGCTCATCAACGGTTACTATTCTCCGCAGGATCCGGAGTTGTTCCGCGATATCTACAACTCCCTGCTCAACACTCAGAGCAGCGACCGCGCGGATACTTACTTCATCTTAAAGGACTTCCGCTCCTACGCAGAAGCTCATAAGAAGATCGACCAGGCATACCGCGACGAGAAGTGGTGGGCAAGAACCGCGATGCTCAATACCGCGTCCGCAGGAAAGTTCTCCTCTGACCGTACCATCGAAGAGTATGTAAGAGATATCTGGCATCTGAACAAGATCAAGGTAGAGCTGAAATAATAGAATTGTTCAGCTGGTCTTCGCGCACCTGATTCGCTGACCGTAATAAAATATGGACCCGTCTCATACACTAGAGATACCAGGAAATTTTGGGAGGGAGTTTTTCGTGCAATCTGCGCAAAAGACTTCCGGTCCCGGGATCCGGTATCACAGGTGTATGAGGCGGGTATTTTTTATGAAACGTTTTTTTATGGTCTTATTGATGATGGTCATGATCCCCTATGTGACGACTCTTGCGTGGACAGGCCGGATCCGGACGGACACCGGGGCTGAAGTTCCGGCGGAAGAATTTCTTACCGGAGTCGTGGCTGCGGAGATTCCGGCGGAGTATGGGATCGAGACGTTGAAGGCTCAGGCGGTGCTTGCGAGGACCTATCTGTACCGGATCGTGGACCCGGGGATGGAAAATATCCGGGAAGAGGAACTGGACATGGACTGCCTCAGTGTGCGGGAGATGGAGAAAACGTGGGGAAAAGAGCATTTTGAGGAGTATTACGGGAAGATCCGAAGGGCGGTGCAGGAGACGGAAGGACTCGTGGCGGAGTACGGAGGGGAGTTAATCGAGCCGTTCTACTGCGGGGCGGCGGCAGGGAAGACGAGAGAGCTTGCGGCGTATCCATATCTTCGGTCTGTGGAGAGTCCGGGAGATCTTTCTGTAGGGGATTTTTTGTGTGTCCAGACGTTTACGGAAGCGGAATTCGCGGATAAGATCGGAAAGATCGGCGGACCGCGTCCAAGCGCGGATGGAATTGCCGGAAAGATCCAGATCATTGAGCGGGATGACGCCGGATATGTGAAGCGGGTTCAGATCGGGGACATGGACTATACCGGGGATGAGGTCCGGGATTCCCTGGGGCTGCGGTCATCCTGTTTCCATTTTTCCTCCGCGGACGGAAAGATCCGGGTGTCATCGAAAGGGATCGGCAGCGGATACGGATTCTCCCAGGCGGGGGCGGACGTGATGGAGAGAGAGCAGGGGAGTGGGTTTAAAGATCTGTTGAAATATTATTTTCAGGGGATCGAAGTGGTGAAAATTGCGGAATGAAAGAAATTTAGATTTGGTTTTGATTTTATCTGGAATTCCGTATTTGGATTCGGGCGATGCTGAATGATACTGGTTTGTAAAACGATTTTGAATGATGTTTATTTGAGACTGCATAAAGTGGATCACAGAAGAAAAGATGGTGGATTCGTTTAGAAAAAAGTGTGATTCTGTGTATAACTTTATCGCCGCGGGTAAGAATATTACCGAGGTGATAAACGTGAAAGAAAGAGGAAATCAGCTTTTCAAGGATAAATTTGTCCTTGTCATGCTCGTACTTGGCCTGTTGACTATTGTTGCGGCAGCAGGCGCTGTGAGAATTCAGAAGGGGAGAGAAAATATCGGAGAGAGCCCCTATCTGGAGATCGAAGACCCGGAACATGTGATCGCGGGGGATTCCAACGCGGGAGCGGAGTCCGGCGGCGATACATTGGCCGGGGAACTGGCGGCATCGGGAGATGAAGCCGGGAATAGAGAAACAGCCGGGGACGGCGCGGCAGTCGGCCTGGCGGACAATGAGAATGGAGCCGGAGTTGGTGCCGGTTCCGGTGATTTTTCCGGGGAGATTTCGGTAGACACCGGTCTGGCTGACGCGTCAGATGGCGTCGTGTCAGGCGAAAATTCCATGGCAGAAGCCGGTGCCGCCGTCAGCGAATCCCTGGTTCTCGACTTTGCCGACACAGACAAGCTCTCCTGGCCTGTGACCGGAAATATCGTCCTCGGCTACAGCATGGACACCACAACCTACTTCCCGACCCTGGACCAGTACAAAGTCAACCCCGCCAACGTAATCCAGAGCGAGGTCAGCACCCCGGTATCCGCCCCTGCGGA
>CAVIYT010000026.1:0-7018 GCA_963646925.1 Paludibacteraceae bacterium | reverse complement strand
GATAAGCTTCCACTTCGTCTGTCCAGCCCGGGATCGTGGAGTTGATGTAGCTGTTTGCTACGGTTCCGCGGCCCTCAACGATCGTGTCAACGAAGGTCTGTTTGTCAAGCGCGTAGTTGATCGCCTGACGGACTCTTTTGTCCGCGAACTTCTCTTTTGTCGTATTCATTCCAAGATACTCGATGGAAGAAGACGGCTGGGAAAGAAGCGCTACGTCGGAGTTTGCTTCTACGTTCGCACAGTCTGTCGGGTCAACGTTCCATACAAGATCAACTTCGCCTGCTTCAAGAGCGATCGTTCTTGCACTTCCCTCTGGGATCACACGGCAGGTGATGGAAGTTGCGATCGGCTTTTCACCCCAATAATTCTCGTTTCTTGTTAAGGTGTAGTGATCGTTCGGAACCCACTCGGTAACAACAAACTCACCGGATCCAAGTACGTTATCTACATCACCGTAAGCATCGCCTGCTGCTGTAACAGCTGCCTCGGAAACAATACTTAAGTTTGTCTGGGTAACGATCGTCTTGAATGCTGCGTAAGGCTGTGTAAGTTTGAATGTTACATGGTAATCATCATCGACTGTAACTGATTCGATCTTGGAAGTATTGGACTTTGTCTTCGGCATTCCCTTCGCGCGGTCATAGGAGAATTTTACATCTTTCGCCGTTACCGGTGTTCCGTCTGAGAAGCACGCATCCTCACGGAGCTTGAAGGTATACTCTGTATCACTCTTCATCTCATAGCTCTCAGCCAGGTCTGGAACAAGATTTCCGTCATCGTCGATATCCATCAGTGTGCTGTATACGTGATGGATCAGTACGCCGGATGTGGTATCCTGCTGTCCTGCCGGATCCAGTGTAACTACGTCGGCTCCCTGTGCCACAACGATATCTGTCTTTGTGATCTCGCCGCTTCCGCCGTTATCGGTGGATGTCTGCGCACTGTCACCGGACGGTGCGTTTGTGGACTGACCTGCGTTTCCCCCGCCGCAGGCTGTAAGGATCATAGCTGCCGCCATAGCCATCGCTGTTGTTCTTGCAATACCCCTTCTTTTCATTCACAAATTCCTCCTGTTGTTTTTCTTCCGCTCCCCACAGCGGTGGCACTTCATAATAGTAAAGTGTGTTAGTGTTCACTATACTTATCACGCAGTACTTAGTTCGTTCTTATGAACCAAGAATAACAGTTTTGAACATATTTGTCAATAAAATTCAGTTTTTAAGGGGTTGATTTGACATTTTTCACAAATCATCACTATCTTTTTTGTATTGTATTCACTATACACCTACTGTACTGATAGGCTGATAAATTGATGGAAAAATCACTTACAGACCATCTTTCACGAAATCGATGCTGCCGATCTCGCTCCGGACTTCCGAAAGTTTTCCGCGGCGTTTATTCGTCTCCTCCGGGTTATCCATAGCGGTAAAATACACCAGGGCGTTCGCCACGGACATGTATCCCATCACGGAATTGTAAAAGAACAGGTCGTGGTTGTTGCAGGCAAAGACTGTGGTTCCATAGGCTGCGATCGGGGATGTCATCTGGTCTGTGATGGCGATCTGGGGGATCTTCTTCTTTCCGAGATACCTGGCGGTGTTCACGATGTGCTTCGCGTACCCAGGCGCTGAAAAGATGATCACGCAGTCTTCCGGAGTGGCGTGGGCAAGATAATTGTTGTAAAGAGCCCGGCTTTGGTTCGCGAGATCGATGACTTCGAGCCCCAGCGTCAGAAATCGCCTTGTCATGTAGGAACAGATGCCTGTCACCAGTTCGCTTCCCGCAATGTAGACCGTCCGGGACTGTCTTATGATCGCCACCGCGGAGAGGATATCCTTTAAGGAGACCTGTTCAAATGTCTTCGCGATCACGTTCTGTTCGTTCGCGACGAATTCCTGGAACATCTCCTCTTTATCACGGTCACCGGACCGGATCCCGCCTACATGGTCTGTGATCCTGTTTAAGCCGTCCCCGTGGACCAGTCTCGCCTGTAAGTGTTCCCGCAGGCGGTTCTTCATCTCCACGAAGCTCTGTACCCCGATCTTCTTTGTAAATCTGAGGATCGTGACCTCCGTCACGCCCAACGTCTCTGAAAGTTCTTTCAAGGAGTAAAAGCAGACCTGATCCGGATATTTAAAGATAAAATCCGCGATCCTCTTCTGAACCGGGCTGAGTTTTTCATAGCTTGCGTTTACTTCTTCGAGAATTCCCATACTCATCTCCTCCTGATATTTTAACTATCCAGCCCTATTCCGTTTTATCGGCGAATCTTCTGAATAGTTATAATTCACTATACTTTGTACTATACAAGATAGTGACATTATAACTGAATGTCTCATGCATTTCCAGTATTTTTTGTGTATTTTTATAGTTTTCACCGGATTTTCCGTCTGTTCCGGCAGCCTGCATCTCCTCCTTGTTCTTCAGCGTCTCTTTTTTAAAAAAGGAGCAGGCACTTTCATGCCCGCCCCCGTCTTTTACTTTTTAAAATTATCAATCTTCATAGTGGCAGTTGCCAAGGTAGTGCTGTGCGCCCTTGTGAAGCTTGAATCCCTTTAAGTCTGCGCGGACACCGACATTGTCATCTCTGTAGTATAACGGGCACCACGGAGAGATATCATGGAGACGAACCTGAAGCTCTTTGTAAAGTTCCATACGTTTGGTATCATCGCTCTCCTTCTGTGCGTCAACGATAAGCTCATCGACCTTCTCATCTGTTAAGAATGCACGGTTACCAGTTGATCCATGGTTTCCGGAGTAGAATAACTGGTAAACACTTCCGTCAGCGTCGAAGCTTGTGTTGGACCAGCCGAGAAGGAACATCTCGTGCTCACCTGCGTTTAAGGAATCGAGGAGAGCGCCCCACTCATATGTGGAAATATCTACATTGATACCAACCTCTGCGAGCTGTGCCTGGATGATCTGTGCGGAACGAGTACGAACATCGCCGTTTACATAGATCTTGCAGTCAAATCCGTTCGGGTAGCCAGCTTCCGCAAGGAGTTCTTTTGCCTTTTCCGGATCATACGGATAAGCTTCCACTTCGTCTGTCCAGCCCGGGATCGTGGAGTTGATGTAGCTGTTCGCGATCGTTCCGCGGCCCTCGATAATTGTGTCAACGAATGCCTGTTTGTCGAGCGCGTAGTTGATTGCCTGGCGGACTCTCTCATCTGCGAATTTCTCTTTTGTTGTGTTCATGCCGAGATACTCGATGGAGGAGGATGTCTGGCTTAAAAGCTCTACATCCGGGTTTGCCTCGATATTCGCGCAATCGGTAGCCTCAACGACCCATACAAGATCGATCTCGCCTGCCTCAAGTGCGATAGCACGGGCACTTCCCTCCGGAATTACACGGCAGGTAAGGGATGTCGCGATCGGCATCTCGCCCCAGTACTTTTCGTTTCTTGTTAATGTGTAATGATCGTTCGGAACCCACTCGGTAACGGTAAATTCACCGGATCCGAGAATGTTGTCAACATCGCCGTATGCCTCTCCCGCTGCTGTGACAGCTGCCTCGGAGACGATACTTAAGTTGGACTGGGTAACGATGGTCTTGAACGCTGCGTACGGCTGTGTCAGCTTGAAGGTTACGTGGTAATCATCATCCGCGATAACTTCCTCGATCTTGGAAGTGTTGGATTTTGTCTTCGGCATATCCTTCGCGCGGTCGTATGTAAATTTTACGTCTTTCGCAGTTACCGGAGTACCATCAGAGAAGCATGCGTCCTGTCTCAGTGTGTAGGTGTATTCCGTATCGCTCTTCATCTCGTAGCTCTCTGCCAGGTCCGGAACAAGATTGCCATCGTCATCGATATCCATCAATGTGCTGTACACATGTTTCATGAGTACGGATGATGTGGTATCCTGCTGTCCTGCCGGATCCAGGGTCACTACGTCTGCGGCCTGGGCAAAGACGATATCTGTCTTTGTAATATTGCCGCTGCCGGAATCTTCCGCTGCTGCCTGAGTCTCACCGCTGCCTGCTGCCGCGGTAGTTGTCGCTGCATTGTTTCCGCCTCCGCACGCCGTCAGCACCATTGCTGTGCCGACAACGGCTGCCATCGATCTCGCTGCTGTTCTTCTTTTCATTCACATGCCCTCCCTCAAGTTAATAATATTTCTGTTTCGTCAGAGTGTTGCCGGTAATTATTGAATGTAAATGTTTACTATACCTGTTCGAACGCTCTTTTCTGAAATTCATGATTAAAGGATATCATTTTCTAACTTTTTTGTCAATAATCTTTTTCTTTCTGCGCATTTTTTGTTCATTTTGTTTATTTTATATGGTTTCGTCCTTTATCCGGCCATAATTTGTTTACAGATTGTTCAAAATTCACAAAGTTCAATTTCCCATATGTATAGTAAATACTAACACTTCCGCATAGAAAAAGGGCGGGACCACGAGGATCCCGCCCGGAATTTCTTTATTTTTTTATATTGTCACGAATTTATCAGACGATTTGACATTTTTATGTCATTCCATCTTATTTCACAACAAGGTTTACGATCTTCTTCGGAACGTAGATCTCCTTCACGATGTTTCCGGTGATCTTTCCTGCCACTGCCTTTTTACCTGCAGCGATCGCGTCCTCTTTCGCGATGTCAGCCGGAACCATGATGACCGCTTTTACCTTACCGTTTACCTGTACGGCAACCTCGATCTCATCGTCCTTCATAGCTTCCTCATCGCACTCCGGCCAGCTCGCGTGGAATACGCTGTCTGTGCCGCCAAGCTCTCTCCAGAGTTCCTCGCCGAGATGCGGTGTGAACGGAGCCAGTAAGATCACGAATGTCTTTAATGTCTCCTTATCGATTCCGCCTTCCTTCTTAGCGACGTCTGTGAGCTTGTTGCAGTACTCCATGAAACCGGATACAACGGTGTTCAGGCTGAACTGGTTGAAACGTGTCTCGATATCGTAGACAAGTTTGTGGCGAAGCTTCACCATCTCCTTTGTCTCCTTGATATCTTTATCCTTGCTGTCCATAACAAGGTTATAGAAACGATTTAAGAATCTGGAAACACCCTCGATTCCTCTGTCATCCCACTCGGCGTCGAGTTCCGGCGGTCCAACGAAAAGCTCGTACATTCTTAAAGCGTCACAGCCGTAATCTCTTACGAGGTCATCCGGGGAAACGACGTTTCCTTTGGACTTACTCATCTTGATACCGTTCTTACCGGTGATCATACCCTGATTGAACAGCTTCTTGAACGGCTCGTCGAAATCTACAACTCCGATATCATATAAGAACTTCGTATAGAATCTGGAGTACAGAAGGTGAAGAACGGCATGCTCAACACCGCCGATGTACATATCTACCGGAAGGTACTTGTCTGCTTTCTCTTTGGATACGAGTTCCTTGTCGTTCTTGTTATCTACATAACGTAAGAAATACCAGGAGGAACCAGCCCACTGAGGCATTGTGTTTGTCTCACGTTTTGCCGGAGCGCCGCAGCACGGGCATGTGGTGTTTACCCAGGAGTCGATCGCCGCAAGCGGAGACTCACCGGTACCGGTCGGCTGATAGCTCTCAACCTCCGGAAGTTTTAACGGAAGCTGGTCTTCCGGAACCGGAACGTTGCCGCACTTCGGGCAGTGAATGATCGGGATCGGCTCGCCCCAGTAACGCTGACGGGAGAATACCCAGTCACGGAGCTTGTAGTTTACGGTCTTCTTACCGATACCCATCTTCTCGATGATGTGCGGCGCTTCTTTCTTTAATATGGAGGATTCCATGCCGTTCCACTCGCCGGAGTTGATCATGGTTCCCTTCGCGTCTGTGTAAGCTTCTGTCATGTTCTCGATCTCTTTGCCGTCCTGGGCGATTACCTGGATGATCGGGAGACCGAATTTCTTAGCAAACTCAAAGTCACGGTCGTCGTGTGCCGGTACGCACATGATCGCGCCGGTACCATAGTCAGCAAGTACATAGTCGGACAGCCAGATCGGAACCTCTTTGCCGTTTAACGGGTTGATCGCGTAGGAACCTGTGAATACGCCTGTCTTTTCCTTGCCCTGGAGACGGTCTACGTTGGACTTCATGGAAGCGTCGAAGATGTACTTCTCTACTGCTTCTCTTGTCTCATCTGTCGCAAGCTCTTTCGCGAGCTTGTGCTCCGGGGAGAGAACCATGAATGTCGCACCGTGAAGGGTATCCGGTCTTGTTGTGTAGACTGTGATCTTTTCGTCACGTCCCTTGACCGGGAACTCTACCTCTGCACCGTAGGATTTGCCGATCCAGTCTGTCTGCATCTTTTTAACCTTCTCCGGCCAGTCGAGCTTGTCCAGGTCGTTTAAGAGACGGTCTGCGTATGCTGTGATCTTTAACATCCACTGACGGAGGTTCTTCTTTGTAACCGGTGTGCCGCAGCGCTCGCAACATCCGTTTACGACTTCCTCGTTCGCGAGACCTGTCTTACAGGACGGGCACCAGTTGATCGGGAACTCTTTCTCGTACGCGAGGCCTTTCTTGAACATCTGGACGAAGATCCACTGGGTCCATTTGTAGAATGCCGGATCTGTTGTGTTTACTTCCATATCCCAGTCATAGAGCGCTGCGATCTGGTTGATCTGACGTTTGATATTTTTGATATTGGACTCTGTGGAGATTGCCGGATGAACGCCCATCTTGATCGCGTAGTTCTCAGCCGGAAGACCGAATGCGTCCCATCCCATCGGGTGGATCACATATTTGCCCTTTAATAACTGATAACGGCTCCATACATCGGAGATTACATAACCTCTCCAGTGACCTACATGAAGTCCGCTGCCGGACGGATACGGGAACATATCCAAGCAGTAATACTTTTCTTTCTTTCCATCATTGACATTGATCGGATTCTTTTCCCAGTTCTCACGCCACTTGTTCTCAATGGCGGTGTGGTTGTACTGTGCCATGACGATTTTCTCCTCCATTTCATATTGCGCTTTCGCGGAAACAAAAAAGCCCCTCTATCTCTATCATTTTTATAGAGACGTGGGGGACTTACATTCTCACGCGGTACCACTCTATTTCATAC
>CAVIYT010000025.1:0-8200 GCA_963646925.1 Paludibacteraceae bacterium | reverse complement strand
CTTACTGTTCTGGTACTCCCCGGACCAGGTCACATCGCGGTCGAACCATGGGAGGGGCGGGAAAGTCTTTGCTTCCTCCTCGTTGGAAAATTCGATCTCCGCGAGCATGAGTCCCGCGAACTTTCCCTCGAAGACGTCAAACTCCACGGTGAGGTCCTCACGGTCTGGAACCGGGATCAGGTAGCGTTTTTTTGTGAGAATGTTTCCGTCGGCTTTTGTGAGAAGATGGGCGTAGGCCTCTTTTGTCAGGGGGAGATTGTATTCTTCCCTGGCGAGAAGTCCTCTGGACTTGTAGGTGAGGTAGTAATTGTCATCTTCTTTCCGGATCCGCACCACAGGTTCGGTGCAGAGATATGCCTGTTCGATCTCATGGTGCGGGAAAGACTCGTAGTTTTCAGGCGGTGCCGTTACAAGAAATTTGCGTTCGATTTCCATAGTAAAATTCCTTTCTGGAGCAGGAGCTTCATGTGCTGGTACTTACATGCAATATTGTAATAAATCATACCATATTGCAAGGAAAAAGTAAGGTCTTTTATGAATAGATATGGTAAAATAATTATGAGCAAAAGTGTAACTGTCCGGCAGGTCTGCATACTTGCTGAGGGCACTGAATAGTTCCGTAAATGTTATTGGTTCACGGGTGAAAGGTTTCTGAACTGTAACAGGAAAAGAGGTAATGTCTGGCAGTTAGTCATACCTTAATGATAAAAATAGAAGGAGGAACTGCGTATGTGGACAAGGGCAGAGTTAAAAAGCAGGGCAAAAATGTGCCTGAGCCGTTACTACTGGGCGGCGTTTGCGGTGAGCCTAATCTTTGCGATCCTCAGCGGATTCGGCGGATCGAACTCGAACACACAGAGAGTTACAAGCTACCTGGAGCAGAATACGACAAGCAGTCAGGACGATCAGAGTGGTCTTGTGATCGGTGAGTTAGGAGGAGACGGCAGTCTCAGTGGAAGTACCCAGAGCGGTCTGGCAAGCGGAATCGAACTCGTCCCGGGACTTGGTGATGCCTACGGACCGGGAGCCGGAAATGCTGGATCCATGGTTGCGAGCAACCTGTTCTACCGCCTTTTCGCGGGAGCGGTGGCCGTTATTGTGATCGTATCCGTCGTGATCGGAATCTTTGTACAGCCGTTGTTTGAGGTTGGGCGGAACAGGTTCTATCTGGAGAGCCGCGTGACGGGTCAGTCGGCTGGTGTCGGAAAGATATTCTGGGGATTTTCCAATGGATATTTAAAGATCGTGGGGACCCAGTTCCTTCGAAGCCTGATCACAGAGGGTGTTGTGTTCCTGTGTATGGCGCCGGGACTGCTTACACTCGCGTTTAATAGACTCCTGGTTGACTGGATGGGCAGCGCAGTGCTGATGGCATGCGGTGTCGCGATGGGAACCTGCATTTCCATCTACTTCCAGTATTGTTACCTGATGGTGCCGTATATTCTTTCCGAGAACCCGGATATGAAGGCAAGAGAAGCTTTAAGACTCTCGAAAGAGATGATGGATGGGCAGAAGTGGAACGCCTTTGTACTTGGCCTTTCTTTCCTGGGCTGGCAGATCCTCGGAACCATGCTCTGCGGAATCGGTACCTTCTTCGTTCAGCCGTATGTGGACGCGACTTTCGCGGAACTCTACGCAGTGCTCCGCGGACCGTACTCCGGACGTTTGAATGGATTCGGCGGAGAACCGTTCGTGCAGAATAATGCCCGCTATGGCGGCCAGTATGTGGAGCCGGACAGTGTGAGGGATGTCGGCGGAAGCGGAAATTATGGCGGTGGATACGGTGCGTATGGAAACGGAAATATGAATAATGGGCATGACCAGAATAATGGAACCGGTTATTCCTATGGACAGAATCAGAACAGTGCCCCGGATAGCTGGAGCGATGTCCCACAGGAGACATACAAGTACAACGGACCGGAGCAGACCATCGACCGTTCTGTTTCACAGCAGGTAGCGGCGGAAGACCGCGGAACGGATGTAAAGAAGTCGGAAGGCGGACCGGGACGCGGATATTATCTGAACGGAAAGTTTTATCCGTATACGGATGATGAGAAGAGCGAGCAGTAAACTGTAAAAATAGCGGAAAAGTAAAAAAAGAGTAAAACCGGTAACTGCGCAGGGAAGCTGTGCAGTTACTGTATTATGTCGCAATCGTTTCCAGAGTGACTCTCAGAGACGAATTTGCGAAGAAAGGTGAGAAAATTTAAATGGCAAAAGTATACGCGTTTGTGGCGGACGGCATGGAAGAGGTGGAGTGCCTGGCCGTGTGCGACTGCCTGAAAAGAGCGAAAGTGGATGTGAAGCTTGTATCCATTATGGGAAGAAAGATGGTGACAGGTTCCCATGGATTTAAGATCGAGGCGGACTGCCTGTTCGAGGAGATCACGGACGATGTTGACGTACTGTTCCTTCCAGGCGGACTTGCCGGAACGAACAATCTGAAGGCGCATAAGGGACTTGCGGAGATGTTAAAAGCCCACGCGGCAGCAGGAAAGCGCCTGGCGGCGATCTGCGCGGCACCGAGTATCTTAGGCGAGCTTGGTCTCGTGAAAGGCCACAGAGCGACATGCTATCCAGGCTTTGAGATACAGATGGAGGGCGCGGACTGCAGAGGCGACGGTGTCATCACAGACCGCCTGATCAGCACCGGCCGCGGAATGGGCTGGGCCATCGATCTTGGTCTGGAGCTGATTAAACTCCTGGTCAGCGAGAAAGAATCCGAGCGGATCAAAGCCGCGATCCAGTATGTGAGGTAAAAACCCTGTGTTTTTCTGGAATTTTTATAATTTAGGTCTGGTCTTTTCAAACGTCTTATGTTATAATTTCAAGCGGTGCTATGTGCGCGTGACGGAGAAGTGATGCCTGCGGGCGGATTTTTCGCTGAGCGGCGGTCATAATGCCGGAAAACGTGTAACGCCCAAAAAGCGGCAGTTACGAGATTATACGGGCGGGCAATTCTTATTCCCCGCTATCGATATATTTAAGGAGGAACTCATAAAATGAGCGTACAGGTGGAGAATTTAGAGAAGAATACGGCAAAACTTACAATCGAAGTGCCGGCAGAAAAGTTTGAGGAGGCTGTACAGCACTCCTATAATAAGAATAAGGGTAAATTCAATATCCCGGGCTTCAGAAAAGGAAAAGCTCCGTTCAACATGATCAAGAAGATGTACGGCGTTGGCGTATTCTACGAGGATGCTGTTGATGAAGTAATCGACGCAAGCTATCCGGATGCTGCAAAAGAGAGCGGTCTTGAGATCGTTTCCCGTCCGTCTATTTCCATCGAGGAGATCGAGGAAGGCAAAGCTTTCGTTTACACAGCAGTTGTAGCTGTTAAGCCGGAAGTTACTCTTGGCGAGTACAAGGGCGTAGAAGTTCAGAAGACAAAATCTGAGGTTACAGAGGAAGATATCGAGACAGAGATCAAGCGCGCAAGAGAGAAAAACTCCCGCCTTATCACTGTTGAGGATAGAGGCATCGAGGATGGCGATCAGGTAACGATCGACTTCGACGGTTCCGTAGACGGAAAGAGATTCGAGGGCGGCAAGGCTGAGGATTATCCGCTTACAATCGGTTCCCACACATTCATCGACAATTTCGAGGAGCAGTTAATCGGTAAGACAACTGGCGAAGAGTGCGAAGTAAACGTAACATTCCCGGCTGAGTACCATGTAGAAGAGTTAAAGAACAAACCGGCTGTATTCAAAGTAAAAGTAAAAGAGATCCAGAGAAAAGAGCTTCCGGAAGCTAACGATGATTTCGCAAGCGAAGTATCTGATTTCGATACAATGGATGAGTATAAGAAAGACCTTACTGAGAAATTACAGGCTGAGAAGATCGAAGCAGCTAAGACAGCAGACGAGGATAAGGTCGTTGCTAAGGTAATCGAGAACGCAACTATGGAGATCCCGGATCAGATGGTTGAGGAGCAGGTAAACGGCATGGTTAACGACTATGCGCGCAGACTTGAGAGCCAGGGCATTTCCTTCAAGCAGTACGTTGAGATCACTGGATGAAGCCGCAGGCTATCAAGAGAATCCAGACAAGACTCGTTCTTGAGGCAGTTGTAAAGGCTGAGAACATCCAGGCTGACGACGCAGCAGTTGAAGAGCAGTTCGACAAGATGGCTGAAGACTTCAAGATGGACAAAGAACAGATCAAGGGCATGTTCGGCGAAGAGCAGATGGCACAGTTAAAAGAAGACCTTGCAGTACAGAAAGCAATCGACTTCCTTGTAGCTGAGGCTAAGTTCGTTGACTAATCATTACGACTAATCTGCACAGAAAACATGGTGGGGGAATGGTCCAACAGCGGACCGGAACCCACATACAGAGGGGGTTGCTGCGGAGAGTTACTTCTGCGGCAATCCCTAATCGGTTATACAGGGATAGTTCTGATACATGCGAAAAAGTGGAATTTTTCCGGCTTCCTGCAAAAATGTGGGTGACGGTTTCGCCAAAATATGCATAAAAAGGAACAGCCTGGTAACAGTTATAAAAGAAAAGATGGAGGAAAAAATATGAGCTTAGTACCTTATGTGCTTGAATCCACAAGCAGAGGAGAGCGTTCCTACGATATCTATTCCAGATTATTAAAAGACCGTATCATTTTCCTCGGAGAGGAAGTAAACGATGTGACAGCAAGCCTTGTTGTCGCTCAGCTTCTTTTCTTAGAGTCCGAGGATCCGAATAAGGATATCAACCTTTACATCAACAGCCCGGGTGGTTCCGTGACAGCCGGTATGGCGATCTATGATACGATGAACTATATCAAATGCGACGTGTGCACCACCTGTATCGGTATGGCTGCAAGCATGGGCGCGTTCCTGCTTTCCAGCGGCGCGAAGGGAAAACGTTTCGCGCTTCCGAACGCTGAGGTCATGATCCATCAGCCGTCCGGCGGAGCACAGGGACAGGCAACTGAGATCAAGATCGTTGCTGAGCAGATCTTAAAGACAAAAGAAAAACTCAACAAGATCCTGGCCGCAAACACCGGACAGCCGCTCGACGTGATCGCCCGCGACACAGAGAGAGACAACTACATGACAGCCGAGGAAGCTGCCGCATACGGTCTGATCGACCGCGTGATCTCCGGCCACTAGGGCCAGACAGTGCGAAGGCAGAAGAAATGCCGGAGTACAGCGAGACATAAAGAAAGAATGAATTGAGGTGCGAACATGCCAGTAAGACCAGAGGAAAAGATCAGATGTTCCTTCTGCGGAAAGAATCAGGATCAGGTCAGAAAAATGATTGCCGGTTCCAACGGCGTCTATATCTGTGACGAGTGTATTGAACTCTGTAGCGAGATCCTCGAGGAAGAACTCGGAAACGAGGAGGAGGAGAGACCGGATTTCTCCGGAATCAACCTCTTAAAACCGAAGGAGATCAAGGAATTCCTGGATGACTATGTGATCGGACAGGATGAGGCGAAGAAAGTTCTTTCCGTGGCTGTTTACAATCACTATAAGAGAATCACATCGAAGAAGGAAAGTGATGTTGATCTTCAGAAGAGCAACATCCTGATGCTGGGTCCGACCGGTTCCGGTAAGACCTACCTGGCGCAGACACTTGCGAAGCTTCTGGGTGTTCCGTTTGCGATCGCAGACGCGACGACACTGACCGAGGCTGGTTATGTTGGCGAGGACGTGGAGAACATCCTCTTAAAACTGATCCAGGCAGCGGACAACGATGTGAGCCGTGCGGAGTACGGTATCATCTACATCGATGAGATCGATAAGATTACAAAGAAATCCGAAAACGTGTCCATCACCCGTGATGTTTCCGGTGAAGGCGTTCAGCAGGCACTGTTAAAGATCCTGGAAGGCACCGTTGCCAGCGTTCCGCCGCAGGGCGGAAGAAAGCACCCGCAGCAGGAGCTGATCCAGATCGATACAACGAACATCCTGTTCATCTGCGGCGGCGCTTTCGATGGTCTGGAGAGAATCATTGAGTCCAGACTGGAGACAAGTTCCATCGGTTTCGGCGCGAAGATCGTTGATAAGAAGAATACGGATATCAGCAAGCTGTTAAAGCAGGCGATGCCGCAGGATCTCACGAAATTCGGCCTGATTCCGGAGTTTGTGGGAAGAGTTCCGGTGATGGTATCCTTAGACCTTCTCGATGAGGACGCCCTTGTGCGGATCCTCACAGAGCCGAAAAACGCTCTCGTAAAACAGTATCAGAAGTTATTCGAGCTGGATGATGTGAAGCTGGAGTTCACTCCGGAAGCTGTCCACGAGATCGCCCATATGGCGGTTGAGAGAAAGACAGGAGCCAGAGGACTCCGGGCGATCATGGAATCCGTCATGATGGATACGATGTATGAGGTTCCGTCCGATTCCAACGTAGGAATCTGCACCGTGACAAAGGAAGCGGTGGACGGAAAGGAGAAGCCGGAAGTTGTTTACCGTGACGTGACAGTCCCGAAAAAGGCACTGGCCGGAAGATCCAGAAAAGACAGCAACGGGGAGATCGCGTAACGGACGGCATTCCCGTATGAGAAAAAATGAACCTGCAGGACCCGTATCCCGCAGATAAGAGGGGCTGCTGCGCACAGAAATGTCACGGCAGCCTTTTAAAATATAGGAGAAATGAATGGAAGACAAGAAAATTACGATGCCGGCGGTGGCGCTGCGCGGACTCACGATCCTTCCGGGAATGGTACAGCATTTCGATATCAGCAGGGAAAAATCTGTCCGTGCGGTGGAGACAGCCATGATGGGAAACCAGAAGGTGTACCTCGTGACCCAGCGCCACCCGGAGCAGGAAGTACCGACGGCGGCGGATCTGTACCAGGTGGGAACCGTCTCTCAGATCAAGCAGATCGTGAAGATGCCGGGCGGAAATATCCGCGTGATGGTGGAAGGCGAGAAGAGAGCGGCGCTTCTCACCCTGTTTGAGGAGGGCGCTTACCTGGAGGCGGAGATCGAGGACGATCCGATGCAGGAAGAGCAGCTTTCAGATACGGTGAAGGAGGCCATGAGCCGGATCGTCAAGGAGAAGCTTGAGGAGTTCGGAAACGCGAATCCGAAAGCAGTGAAGGACTTTATCGGAAGTCTTCTTGTGATCACGGACCTGGAGCAGCTGCTGACCCAGACGGCAAACGAATTCCCGTGGGATTTCGCCGTAAAGCAGGAGCTTTTGGAGTGCGACTATGTAAGCCACCTCTATGACAGGATCGTGTACTATCTGATGCGGGAGCTTGAGATCTTAATGATCAAGCGCGACTATCAGGGAAAAGTAAAAGAACATATCGATAAGAACCAGCGCGACTATATCTTAAGGGAAGAGTTAAAGGTCATCCGTGAGGAACTTGGCGATGACTCTGGAACAGAGGATGCCG
The DNA here is from genome assembly GCA_963646925.1 of Paludibacteraceae bacterium. GTDB lineage: Bacteria > Bacillota > Clostridia > Lachnospirales > Lachnospiraceae > Pilosibacter. The sequence goes on along the minus strand of CAVIYT010000025.1, from coordinate 856 downwards.
ACGGATATATGGAGCAGCTGGAAAAGCTGAACGCGGACAAGGAAACGAAGGAGAAGATCAAGAAAGAGATCCAGCGTTTCAAGGGCATGCCGGGCGGAAGCCAGGAGGCGAATGTTCTCCGCACCTACATCGAGACGGTGCTCGAGATGCCGTGGAAGAAGACTTCCCGGGACAATCAGGACATCGTTCACGCGAAGGAGATTCTGGAAGAGGATCATTACGGCTTAGAGAAGGTAAAAGACCGCGTGCTGGAATTCCTTGCGGTCCGCGCCCTCACAAAGAAAGGCACAAGCCCGATCCTCTGCCTTGTGGGACCGCCTGGAACAGGTAAGACATCCATCGCGAGATCCGTTGCCCGTGCCCTCGGAAAGAAGTATGTCCGGATCAGTCTCGGCGGTATCCATGATGAGGCGGAGATCCGCGGACACAGAAAGACATACGTGGGAGCGATGCCGGGCCGTATCGCCGACGCGATGCGCCAGGCAGGTGTGGCAAATCCGCTGATGCTCTTAGATGAGATCGACAAGGTATCCGCAGACTACAGAGGAGATGTCTCCTCTGCGCTCTTAGAGGTTCTCGACGGGGAACAGAACGTGAAGTTCCGTGACCACTATCTGGAGATCCCGCTTGACCTTTCAGGCGTTCTCTTCATCGCGACGGCAAATGACGCGTCAACGATCCCGAGACCGCTTCTCGACCGTATGGAGATCATCGAGGTGTCCAGTTACACGGAGAATGAGAAGTTCCATATCGCGAAGAAATATCTCGTTCCGAAGCAGCTTGAGAGAAACGGTCTTACGGAGGAGATGCTTTCCTTCAGTGACAAGGCGCTGGAGAAGATCATCCACAACTACAC
>CAVIYT010000024.1:0-8998 GCA_963646925.1 Paludibacteraceae bacterium | reverse complement strand
TATTTGAACGTTCTGTAGAAGTCCGGGCATTATACCCCGGTTTCCATTCTTTGCTGTTTTGAGTGGTTTTAAATCCACCCTGAAATTAGGCGCTTACGAATGGACTTTAAAATCAATAGATAAAAGATAAGAACACTGCACACAGGAAGAGATTCCTGGGGCAGGCCCAAACTTGGAGTAGTTGTCTGTCAGTATTTTATCTGTGAAAGTAAGATCAAGATTCCAGCAACGTTCAATAATGTCCCACATATCGCGGGAAAAGGAACTTGGATTAGGATAATATTTACGAAGATTTTCAACAACAAAGTTTTGATAGTCAGTATGGCTGCCGCAATTAACAGGTAACAAGAAAATCGCTTCCAATCGAAAAATGTATCTTTGATCAAGGGCGCAAAGCACCGCATTTTTCGGCAGATTTATCAAGCAATTTTGGCAAAAAAGTGGGGAATTTTATAAAAAGAGGAATCTGAAAGTCTTGATTTTACTGGGATAAAGATTCTGAGAGATTATTTACGTTTTGCAGGAGGAAAAAATGAACGAAATAAGTCAGCTTGAATTATTGAATAAAATCCGAATAGAGCAAGGAAATTTGCCGGCAGCTCAAAGATTAGTAGCTGCATATGTAGTGGAAAATTATAGAAAAATTCCATTTTTGACAATTACAGAACTTTCTAAAAATATAGGTGTCAGTGAGTATACCGTAATTAAGTTCTGTAAACATTTCGGGTTCAAAAAATTTACAGAACTAAAACGATTATTTTCTGAGTATGCACATTCAGAACTTGTCATATCGAATAGAATCAGCCAGAATAGTCTCGATACGAAAAAAAATGGAGACTCGTGGGAAGATACAATGCAGGAAAGTATTGTATCAATTCGCACAACCATGTCAATTGAGCAGAATCATGAAAATCTTCCAATTCTATTAAATATGATAAAGCAGGCAAGTCATATTTATATTACAGGTGGAAGAATATCAGCAACAATTGCAGATATGTTTGTTAATAAACTTCGTTTTCTGAATCTGCGAGTACATGAACTTACCTCGCATACCGGGGATTATATTGATCAGACATCAATCATAAATAAGGAAGATCTTATCATTGCAATTGCATTTCCGAGATATACAGCAAGAATTGTAGAATCACTTCGAGAACTCCATCAAATTGGAATTCCTATTGCTTTAATTACTGACACGGGACTATCACCGGCATATTCTTATGCGGATGTTGTATTCCAGTGCGATACGAACTCAGGTAGCTATTTTCCCTGTTATACCGGTTGCATTACCTTGATTGATGCAATATGTCGCGAAGTAAGCAACGACTCCAACAATAATACAAACAATCAAATACGACAGATGGAGCAACGGTTATTAAACCATAAGGTTTTTATATAGAGTGAAAAAAATTTCAAGGAACACAATACACGATCTTGTGATCCATATATATCGGGCTGACTTGAAAAGGTAAATTCCAGCGTTCTTTTGAAAGTTGCTTATGAAGTGGATTTCGGTAGGTGCATTTGAGCTATCAGCGAGATCAATTAAAGCAAAATTTAGTATAGGTATGTCATTGACATAAATATAACATTTAATATAATAAAATATAGACACTAATGGGACGAGTTAATAAACATCAGGAGTATTATCTATCAAATTCAATGATCAGTAATACATTTAATTTCCTCAAATTAGTGGTTGACAATTGGTTCAAGACAGCATAAAATATAGGCACATGGAAAAAGTTTAACTTTTGCGGGGCGGCATTGTGGATACGATGTTTGCTCCGTTTTTCTTTTACAAAATATGTTTTTGTGGTAAAAGAGGTACAAATTTGGATGAAATAGCGTTAAAATTATGTGATATACAGGGGAGATTATTTGAGCTATCAGCAGATCAGAAATATGATAGTACAAAATTCATTCGTGTGTTTATGAATTCAGATGTGTCAAAGGCACTTGACTCAAAGTATAATCGCATGCAATGGGCAGGGGAAGAATATCTCTTGGAGGAAGTTGTGGATAATGCTGGCAATAAAGTGTTAGTTGACGGAGAAGTTTTTTCAAAAGACATCCTGTATTGGATCGGCTACATTTATCGTTATTGGCATTACTACAGCGGCGAGGACAGTAAAAAGATATATAGACAAGCACCGGTTGAAGTTATGAAACGAAATTACATGATGTTTCACACGATGGATCCGGTTTTTGCAATTGAGGATCTTAAGGAAATTTATAATCAGAAAAGATAAGGGAAACACGTACTGGCTGAGGAAAGATAAAATCACCTTTAGCTAGTACGTGTTTTATTTATACAAGCAGAAAGAAAAATAGAATGTGGAAATCACAGTGGCTTAGTTCTGGTAGTTTTTAGGAAACGTGTTGATATAGATCAAGGTGTTTGCCTGTAAAAAACTTGTTTCTGGCACCCAAGAATCTCTTCCGCATGCTTCACCGACTCCGCTGCCGGCGGATCCACATCTTTTAAGGTATATGGAACCCCAAGCGACTCCCACTTATAAATTCCAAGCGTGTGATACGGAAGAACTTCCACTTTTTTCACGTTGGACAGCGTATCTAAGAACGCGCGGATCCCGCGAAGATTCTCATCGTCATCGGTCACGCCGGGGACGAGGACGTGGCGGATCCACATGGGTTTGTTGGTCTCGTTTAAATATCTGGCAAAAGCCAGGATGTTTTCGTTGGTGTGACCCGTCAGAGAGCGGTGTTTTTCCGGGTCAATGTGCTTTAGGTCCAGCATAACGAGGTCAGTGTTTTCCATGAGTGCGCTGAGTTTTGAGAAAAACGGTTCTTCCCTGGTAAACGGCTGTCCTGCGGTGTCGAGCACTGTGCCGACGCCGTTTTCCTTTGCGAGGCGGAAGAGTTCCACCATGAAATCAAGCTGTAAAAGCGGCTCACCGCCGCTGACCGTGATACCGCCCTCTTTGCCCCAGTAGCGCTTGTAGCGGAGCGCCTGCTTGATCAGAGCGGATGGGGGCATTTCCTTATAATTACAGACGGAAGAAGATGCCGCATTGTCAGACGCTGTATTTTGGACAGCATTAGTATGATCTACATTTCCAGAAAGCGGTTGGTTGGAAACGACATTCGTATTTGCCAGCTTCCACGTATCCGGATTATGACAATACCGGCACCGCATATGGCAGCCCTGAAGAAAAGTCACAAAGCGGACGCCGGGTCCGTCTACGGAACCAAAACTGTCGATGGAGTGGATATAGCCTGTTGTTTCCATATAAAAGTTTCCTTTCTCCCGGAACCTGCCGGGTGGGGATAATACGCAAAAGTAAAATAAAAAGTGCCGCGAAAAGGGCAGACAGCAGAATGTCGTGCCAAGCGGAGCGAAACTTCATAAATTTAGGCTCAGCCGGGAACAAAAACATTCCCGGCTGATTTTAAATGGATAAAGTTAGTGAGCTGTTTTAGTAACTGCTTAACAGGTCCGCGTATTTGCCGCACGGTCCATAACCAGAAAAGGATTAGATCGCTACCTGTTTCTTACATTGCCTCATGGCATGTTCTAGCGATAACATCCAGCTGCTGCTCCCTGGTCAGATCGATAAACTTAACCGCATAACCGGAAACACGGATCGTAAAGTTCGCGTACTCCGGCTTCTCCGGATGTTCCATCGCGTCTTTCAGCTTATCAAGACCAAACACATTCACGTTGAGGTGATGCGCACCCTGATCAAAGTAACCGTCGAGAACCTGAACCAGGTTGTTCTTTCTCTCATCCTCAGAATGTCCAAGTGCACCCGGAGCGATCGTCTCAGTGTTGGAGATTCCGTCAAGCGCATACTCATACGGAAGCTTCGCAACGGAGTTTAAAGAAGCGAGAAGACCATTCTGCTCAGCGCCGTAGGACGGAGTTGCGCCCGGAGCGAACGGTGTGAACGCCGCGCGGCCGTCCGGGAGAGCGCCTGTTGCCTTACCGTAAACCACATTGGAAGTGATGGTAAGAATGGAAGTAGTTGCCTCGGAATTTCTGTATGTGTGGTACTTCTTGACCTTCTTTAAGAATGTCTTCAACAGCCAAACCGCGATATCATCCGCGCGGTCATCATCATTTCCGTAGCGCGGGAAGTCACCCTCTGTGATGAAGCTGGATGCCATGCCGTTCTCATCGCGAACGACCTTGACCTTCGCGTACTTGATCGCGGAGAGGGAATCCACCACATGGGAGAAACCTGCGATACCTGTCGCGAATGTACGGCGGACGTCGGTGTCGATGAGTGCCATCTCGGCTGCCTCGTAGTAATATTTGTCGTGCATATACTGGATCAGGTTCAGGATATTCACATAGATTCCAGCCAGCCAGTCCATCATGAGATCATATTTGTGCATAACCTCGTCATAATCAAGATACTCGGAAGTGATCGGCGCGTATTCCGGACCAACCTGCATCGGCTTTCCATCCTTTGTCATGTACTTCTCGTCCTTACCGCCGTTGATCGCGTAGAGCAGGCACTTCGCCAGGTTCGCGCGGGCACCGAAGAACTGCATCTCCTTACCTGTCTGGGTAGCGGATACGCAGCAGCAGATGCTATAGTCATCGCCCCAAACCGGACGCATCACATCATCGTTCTCGTACTGGATGGAAGAAGTGTCAACGGAGATCTTTGCCGCGTATTTCTTGAAGTTCTCCGGAAGACGGGAAGAGTAGAGCACGGTCAGGTTCGGCTCCGGGGACGGTCCCATGTTCTCTAAAGTATGGAGGAAACGGAAGTCTGTCTTTGTGACCATGTGGCGTCCATCCTGTCCGAGACCCGCAACTTCCAGTGTCGCCCAAACCGGGTCACCGGAGAAGAGCTGGTTGTAGGACGGGATTCTCGCGAACTTCACCATACGGAATTTCATGGTCATGTGGTCGATCATCTCCTGCGCCTGGGACTCGGTGAGTGTGCCTTCCTCCAGGTCACGGTTTACATAAATATCAATAAATGTGGAGATACGTCCAACGCTCATAGCTGCACCGTTCTGTGTCTTTACAGCGGCAAGGTAGCCGAAGTAGAGCCACTGGATCGCCTCTTTCGCGTTAGTCGCCGGACCGGAAATGTCATATCCGTAGATCTTTGCCATCTCCTTCATGCCCTTTAACGCGCGGATCTGCTCCGCGATCTCCTCACGCTGGCGGATGATGTCATCATACATCGCTCCGTTTCCACAGAGATCCAGGTCTTTCTTCTTCTCCTCGATCAGGAAATCGATACCGTAGAGAGCCACACGGCGGTAGTCGCCGACGATGCGTCCGCGTCCGTAAGTGTCTGGAAGACCGGTAACGATATGGCAGTGGCGGGCAGCTTTCATCTCCGGGGTGTAAGCGTCAAATACTGCCTGGTTGTGTGTCTTGTGGTATTCGGTGAAGATCTTGTGGAACTTCTGGTTTACCTTGTAGCCGTAAGTCTCGGCAGCTTCCTCAGCCATCTTGATTCCGCCGTAAGGCATGAACGCGCGCTTTAACGGCTTGTCTGTCTGAAGGCCGACGATGGTCTCAAGATCCTTTAAGCTCTCGTCGATGTAGCCCGGACCGTAGGAAGTCAGGCTGGACACGATCTCAGTCTCGCACTCTAAGACGCCGCCCTTTTTGCGCTCCTCTTTCTGGAGTTCCTGGAGACGTCCCCAGAGCTTGTCAGTAGCTTCTGTCGGGGCAGCGAGGAAATCCTCGTTTCCGTCGTACTGGGTATAGTTATTCTGGATAAATTCACGGACATTGACCTCATCGGTCCATTTTGCGCCCTGGAATCCTCTCCAGGCTTTCTTAAAAACATCAGCAGTTCCGTTTGGGGTATTCAGTTCAGACATGGTGTTTCCTCCTTATATTACAGTGCTGTACTTGTGGAATCCCTGCTGTATCGTGGATTCCGATGCCGCATTCCGTCATGATGCACGCGAACCCATCACCGCTGCATTGTGGAATGAAGATTGTACGGATATCACTATCTGAAATCTTCGTCTTTGAAGAAATGCGCCGCCATTATAGCAAAACATTGCGGGAAAAACAATAGATTACATGAGAATGATTATCAAAATTGCCCATATGGGAAAGATTCTCAATAAAATACGGGCCAGATCCCCAATATTTGCACATATTGTTTTTATTCCGATACAATATCTTGCGAGTAACGTCTCTGATGACCGATCCACGGATCTGTTTGCACAGAAAAGAAAAACGTGTCATAAAAGCCGACAATAGCTCTGCGTTCCAGAAGACTACGGGGCTGCTGTACACGGATCATCCGCTGTCGGTCATGCAGCGCATGAACAGTAACCAATGGGTATATAGAAGATTTCACTGTTACAGAATCACAGCGGGGCATAGAAGTTGCCCTAAAGGATTGTGGAGAATAAAAAAATAGCCCACAATCTGCGCTTTGATTGCCCAGACGGTCGGCTTCCTTCAATCATACTTCACGTGGTTCATCCACTTATCCGTCAGTCATATGATTGGTATGCCTTATATATATCAGATGTTTTAAATGATGTCAAGTGGAAATGAATGGTCGGACCTGTTATCCGGGTACAGGGGAAGACATGTTCTGAATTAAAAACGATCCCACAGGACTGGAAACACCAGAATTTTTCTGCTATACTGAAAAAGAATTTTTGATCGCAATCCGGTTGGTCGTTAAAAAACAAAAATAGAATTACCGAAGCGGAGCGCAGATCGTTCTGGAATGTTTTTTACATGTAGCTGTGAGAATACGGAACAGTTACAAGTCAGGAAAAATGTGAATTATCAGGAGGGTAGTATGACAGAAACAAAGGACAGGAAGAGAGAAAAACTGGGGATTCTCTGCTGTGTGGCGGGCGCAATGAGCTGGGGACTCTCAGGAACATGCAGCGAGGCACTGTTTTCCCAATACTCGTTGGACACGTCCTGGGTGACGGCGGTGCGGATGATGTCAGCGGGAATCTTACTGCTGATTCTGGCTCTTTTAAAGCAGAATCTGAATCTTAAGACACTCGTAAAAGACAAAAAGGTACTTTGGGAAATACTTCTGTTTGCACTTGCGGGGCTTGCACTCTGTCAGTATGCGTATCTCAGTGCCATAAAATGGACAAACTCCGGGACTGCAACGGTGATCCAGAATCTCTCTATCGTATTTATCGCCGTCTATGTCTGCCTGAGTACAAGAACAGCACCGGATAAGCGAACCGTGCTCTGTATTATTCTGGCTCTCATCGGAGTCTGGCTTCTCGCCACCGGCGGAAAGCTAGACAGCATGAAACTTACACCGAAGGGACTGTTATGGGGGCTGATGGCGGGAATCGGTGCAGCAAGCTATTCCCTGCTTTCAAGGAAACCGGTAAAACGTCTCGGTAGTATTCCGGTGACAGGGCTGGGGATGTTTACCGGTGGAATTGCATTGTCCCTGATTACCCGGGCATGGAACATCCCGACAGGACTTGACGGACGTGCAATTTTATATATTGCGGTGATTGTTCTTCTCGGAACTGTAGGTGCGTTCACGTTATTTCTTCAGGGAATCTCCATGGTGGGATCTGTTAAGGCCGCACTTCTTGCCTGCCTGGAGCCATTGACAGCAGCAGCGTTATCGGTGGTCTGGCTTCACTCCAGCTTCACTCCGGCGGATCTGATTGGATTTGCATGTATTCTGGCGACAGTGGTGCTGATGCGATAAAATTTTTCTCCCTTTATAGATTTTGTCCCACAGTTGTCCAGCAGAGTGGTGTAGAATCATAGACAAGAAAACAAGGAAAACCCGAAAGACATTTTCGATAGAAAGAGGAAACAGAGATGAAATTTAGAAAACTTGCGCTCGTTACAGCGGTAACCCTTATGACAGCAGCATCAGCTATGACAAGCTTTGCGGCTGTATCATATAGTGACTGGCATTATGCAAAATTTGGTAAATATCCGGATGCAAATATTTCCTCGTGGGAACAGGATCCTGTTTACTGGCAGTATCTGGCGGAGAATGACCCGGCTTTACTGGCCGCATTGAGAGAAACTTATTCTGACGTATATGGTGATGATGAAAATACGAACCAGCTTGATTATGTAGATGTGGCCTATGCGAAATCGGTATCCTATGCGATGGTAAAAAAGGCATACTGGAGCGGCAGCAAGGCAAAATGGACTATTGAGGGTGCGGCGACGAAATACCAGATCCGCGTATATAGAGATGATAGTCGTGTGAGCACGAAGAACACGACAAAAATGAATATCAGTCTCTCTTCGGCAATTACAAAGTCCGGATATTACTACTTTGAGGTGAGAGCCTACAATGAAAACGGCGGCTGGTCAGAATGGAAAGATTCAGACGAAAAATATTTCTCTGTGAACAATAACTCTGACAAGCAGACAACAACTACAAAAACTACTACAACGACTACAACCACGACAAACACCCAGTCCGGTGGTCCGAATACTGCATCAACGGGGCAGTGGCTTCAGGCAGCAGACGGCAGCGGAAAATGGTGGTACAGACACGCAAACGGAAGTTATACCAGTAATGACTGGGAACTGATCAATGGAAAATGGTATTATTTTGATGTATCCGGCTGGATGATGACGGGTTGGCTTAATGTAAGAGGGGCAACCTATTATCTTGGAATGGATGGAGCAATGCTGACCGGTACAAATTTTGTTGACGGTGTCAAGCGTAGCTTTGATACATCCGGAAAGCTGGTTGGCTAAAGCTATTTCAAAACTATTTTTTACCATATTTTTACTTTACAATTTCCATAAAAAAATGGTATACTGCTGTGGGCGGATAAAGATATCTGTGTACAGCAGTTTTCTTTTCCGCAAAAATGATAAAAATCAGAAATATAACGGAGGTGAATTGCATGGATAGTTGCGATAGTACAGGACGAAGTACAAAATGCGGTGTGAAATACAGACGGACGCAGAATGCGGCTATCGGTGCAGTGACAGAAAATCTCTGATAGCTGGATTCTATATTGAGATGTCTCGAGAACACCGCAAGGGAACGGCCTGTCCATCACAGCGATG
>CAVIYT010000023.1:0-2409 GCA_963646925.1 Paludibacteraceae bacterium | reverse complement strand
GATTGAGGCTCTTGGTGGAAAAGCAGAGGTGATCTAATGTTCAAAACATTACAGAACGCATTTAAGATCAAGGATATCCGGCAGAAGCTGATCTACACCTTTCTGATGCTTGTTGTAGTCAGACTGGGTTCTCAGCTGCCGGTTCCGGGCGTGAATCGCACCTTTTTTGCGAACTGGCTTGCAGCTCAGACCGGTGATGCATTCAACTTATTGGATGCTTTCACCGGAGGATCTCTCGCCAGCATGTCCATTTTTGCGTTAGGTATCAACCCGTACATTACATCTTCCATTATCATCCAGCTCCTTACTATCGCGATTCCGAAGCTCGAGGAAATGCAGAAAGACGGTGAGGATGGACGGAAGAAGCTCCAGAATATCACCCGTTACGTAACCGTAGCGCTGGCTCTCATCGAGGGTATTGCCATGACCGTAGGCTTTGGCAACCAGGGTCTTCTGGAGAACGCTACCTGGTACAATATGGCTATCGTGGTAGTCGCACTGACAGCCGGTTCTGCATTCCTGATGTGGGTCGGTGAGCGAATCAATCAGAATGGTGTAGGAAACGGTATTTCCATCGTACTTTTGATCAACATCGTTTCCCGTATGCCGGATGACTTTGTCACCCTGTATACGACATTCATGAGTGGTAAGAGCGTCGCGAAGGCAGCTTTGGCAGCTTTGATTATTATCTTTGTCATCGTTGTAACAGTTGTCTTTGTTATCATTCTTCAGGACGGAGAGCGCCGAATCCCCGTTCAGTACAGTAAGAAGCTTCAGGGCAGAAAGGTGATGGGCGGCCAGAGCACAAACATCCCGATGAAGGTCAATACCGCAGGAGTTATCCCGGTTATCTTCGCTTCCTCCCTGATGTCATTCCCGGGCATCATTCTTGCCTTAATCGGTAAGAGCACAGGCTCCGGAATCGGCGGAAAGATTATCACTGGCTTAAGTTCCAGCAGCTGGTGCAATCCCGAAGAACCCATCTATTCGCTGGGTCTTTTGCTCTACATTGTATTAGTTGTCTTCTTTGCTTATTTCTATACATCCATTACTTTCAACCCGTTGGAGATTGCGGATAACATGAAGAAGCAGGGAGGCTTCATCCCCGGTATTCGTCCGGGACGGCCCACCTCAGACTATCTGACAAGAATTCTGAATTATATCATTTTTGTCGGTGCAATCGGTCTGATCATTGTATGTGTCGTACCGATCTTCTTTAACGGAGTATTCGGAGCCAGCGTTTCCTTCGGAGGAACATCCATCATCATCGTGGTAGGTGTTGTTCTGGAAACCATCAAGCAGATCGAATCCCAGATGGCTGTACGTTATTACAAGGGCTTTTTGAATGACTAAGAGCTAAACTTGTGTTACTGTGAACGGAGTGAACAGTAACAAACTTCCGGCCTGTATGGGACACATTTCCGTACAGGCTTTCGGAGGTTTTAAGGCGAAAAAAGCATTTTTGCAGGAGGAGTAACATTATGAAGATCATCATGTTAGGAGCACCGGGCGCCGGAAAGGGCACACAGGCGAAGAAAATAGCTGACAAATATCAGATCCCGCACATTTCCACGGGCGATATTTTCAGAGCAAATATAAAGGAAGGCACAGAGCTTGGCAAGAAAGCAAAGTCCTATATGGATCAGGGACAGCTGGTACCGGATGAGCTGACACTGGAGCTTATCATGGATCGTTTCCAGAATCCGGACTGTGCAAATGGCTATGTGCTGGACGGTTTCCCCCGCACCATTCCTCAGGCTGAGGCACTGACTGAGGCGCTGGCAAAGAAGGGCGAGACCATTGACTATGCAATCAATGTGGAAGTACCGGATGAGAATATCATCAACCGTATGGGCGGCCGGAGAGCCTGCCTGGGCTGTGGTTCCACTTATCATATTATATATGCTCCCACCAAGACTGAGGGCATCTGCGATCGCTGCGGTGAGAAGCTGGTTCTGCGTGACGACGACAAGCCGGAGACCGTAAAGAACCGTCTGAATGTTTATCACAATCAGACTCAGCCGCTGATCGAGTATTACACCAAGCAGGGCAAGCTTGCAGAGGTAGACGGAACTCAGAGTATGGAAGACGTCTTTGGCGCCATCGTTAAGATTTTAGGAGCGTAAATTATGTCGGTTACAATTAAATCTGCCAGAGAAATCGAATTGATGCGCACAGCAGGCAAGCTGCTCGAAGAGGTTCACAATGAGCTCGCGGCTTTTGTAAAGCCGGGTATTTCTACCCTGGATATCGACCGGTTGGGTGAGAAGCTGATCCGCGAGAGAGGCTGCATTCCGAACTTCCTGAACTACAACGGATATCCGGCTTCTATCTGTGTATCTGTCAATGACGAGGTCGTACATGGAATTCCCCATGCAGAGCACATCCTGCAGGAGGGCGATATCGTAA
>CAVIYT010000022.1:0-5579 GCA_963646925.1 Paludibacteraceae bacterium | reverse complement strand
CGAACCATTAATGGGGCAGCCCCGCTCATTCGCTTTAGTTCATTGGTGCCTTCATCCATCATTCGGAGCGCTTTCTGTACATAGGGAAGAAAGCGCTCGCCGTATTCGGTCAGATGGATCTTCCGGTTTTCCTTCTCAAAAAGCTTTACACCGAGTTCCTTTTCCAGTTCACCGATCGAATAGCTCAAGCTCGGCTGCGCGATATGCAGCTCCTCTGCAGCCCGGGTATAGTGGAGAACACGGGCGAGGGTTTCAAAATATTGAAGCTGAAGAAGTGTCATAAAGTCAATCCTTTCGCTGTTTCCGGGATAGTGCGTAACATTCAGCCGCTACGCCGCCTTCTGTTCAACACAAGAAGTGCCTGCCCGGAAAGCATGTGCAGACCTGCTGAACAGTTACGACGACAACACTACCAGTATACCATATTTTTCGGATAGAAACAATGAAAAGATTTATAGAAATTATCTATTGTCACAAAAGAATATCGGTATTGGACTTTCTTTTTGTGCATATTTATACTAAAACCATCAGAGAAACAGATGTGCTGAAAGAAAAACAGAAAAGGAGAAGCGAATTATGGCAAAGGAAGTTACACCGGAACAGATCGAGATGATTGAAGAGATGGTTGCACGCGCTCATGTGGCAGCGGATGTGATCGCGACTTATGACCAGGAGAGAGTTGACAAGCTCTGCCAGGCCGTAGCGGCAGCTCTTTATGACATGAAGACATGGGCACAGATGGCGGACGAGGCTGTTGATGAGACTGGTCTCGGTGATAAGGTCACAAAGAGAAATAAGAGAAACAAGATCAAACTGATTTTAAGAGACTGCCTGCGTTCCAAGAGCGTCGGAGTCATCGAGGAGATCCCGGAAAAGGGCATCGTGAAATACGCGAAGCCGGTGGGTGTTATTGCATCCCTGGTTCCGACAACAAACCCGTGCCTGACTCCAGCAGGACAGATCATCTACGCGATCAAGGCAAGAGATGTTATCATCTGCTCCCCGCATCCGCGCGCAAAAGTCGTTACAAACAAGTGTATCGATATCATTCGTGAGGTACTTGTCCGTGAGGGAGCGCCGGCTGATATTATTCAGGGCATCAAAGAGCCGTCCATCAGCCTTACCCAGGAGCTTATGAAACGCGCGGACCTTATTATCGCTACCGGCGGCCGTCCGATGGTAAAATCCGCATACTCCGCAGGGGTTCCGGCATATGGTTCCGGCGCAGGAAATGCGACTGTCATCATCGATGATACCTGCAACACGCCGGAGAGACAGAAGGAAGCTGCCGAGAATACAAGAATTTCCAAGACATCCGACTTCGGTTCCGGCTGCTCCTGTGACGGCAACCTCCTGATCCACGAGTCTGTATATGATGGTTTTGTAAAGGCATTAGAGGCAGAGGGTGCATACCTTGCAAATGAGGAAGAGGCAGAGATGTTAAAGAAGGTTATGTGGGATGAGACAGGCCACCGACTTCCGAATACGGTTGCTATCAGCCCGCAGAAGCTTGCTCTTACAGCGGGATTTGAGATTCCGGAGGACAGAAAGTTCATCGCGGTCACAGGCGGCGGAATTAATGAGATTGGTAAGGAATTCTTCTTCTCCAGTGAAAAGCTTACCACCCTGCTTTCTCTCTTCAAGTATGAGGGCGAGTTCGAGAACGCGTTGACCATGATGCAGAAGGTATTCAATGTAGGTGGAAAGGGACATTCCTGCGGCATCTACTCCTTCAGCGATGACCATATCAACCGTCTCGGAATGGCAGCACCGGTATCCCGTATCATGGTTCGCCAGCCGAACAACCGCGGAAACTCCGGTTCCGCATGGAACGGAATGCCTCCGACTTCCTCCATGGGCTGCGGTACATGGGGCGGCAACATCGTATCCGAGAATATCTCCTTAAAACACTATATGAATACCACATGGGTATCCCGTCCGCTGGCTTACGATATGCCGTCCAATGAGGAACTGTTTGGAGAGTACAATAAGGCAGATATCGACGAAGAGTAAAGACAGAAACCGCCGCAGCGGAGATCTGCGGATGCCACAAAATTCGGAACATTCATTTTACAACATGATTAGCCACAATCAGCCATAGTTGACAGGGCAGGGCACAAAGCCATATAATTGGCTTATGTGTCCTGCCTTATTGTCACAAGCGACCGCACTCGGCGCGAGAATGTGCCAGGGCACAGTCTTTTTATACAGAAAGCAGGAATGACGACATTCAATACGGAGGAATTACATGATCAACTTTCAGGGAAATGAAGAATATATCGCATCGGAGGAACTGATCCGGAGCGTCAATATCGCGGCAGCTTTAAAGAAGCCGTTGCTCGTAAAGGGAGAACCGGGAACAGGAAAAACCATGCTGGCGGAGGCGGTTGCGAAGAGCTTTCATATGGAGCTTTTAATCTGGAATATCAAGTCTACAACCCGCGCTCAGGATGGCCTTTATGTCTATGACACGGTTCAGAGACTCTATGACAGCCAGTTTGGGACTGCGGGTGTGGATGACATCGGAAAATATATCCGCATGGGAAAGCTTGGCGAGGCGTTCAGAAAAGAAAAACAGGTTGTTCTTCTCATTGATGAGATCGATAAGGCAGATCTCGAATTCCCGAATGACCTGCTTTGGGAGCTCGACCAGATGGAATTTTATATCCCGGAGACGGGCGAGACTGTAAAGGCAAAGGAACGCCCGATCGTGATTATTACGTCAAATGCGGAGAAAGAGCTTCCGGATGCATTCTTAAGACGCTGTATCTTCCATTATATCGCGTTCCCGGAAAAAGAGGAGTTGGAGGAGATTGTGAAAGCACATTTCACGGATCTTGAGGAAACTCTGCTTCAGGGTGCCCTGGATGCATTCTACCGGATCCGCAATCTTCCGGGATTAACGAAGAAACCGGCGACCTCGGAGCTTCTTGACTGGATCATGGCTCTCCGCCTCGGAGGAATACAGGAGAAGACACTGAAAGAGAAGATCCCGTTTGCAGGTATTCTGTTAAAAAAGACGGAGGATCTGGGAATATTGGAGAAACGTTATGTTTACTGATTTTCTTTTCTTTCTACGCGCTTATGGGATGAAGACCGGATTAAATGAGTGGAACAGCCTGATAGAGGCGCTGCAGATGAATCTGAATCACAGCAGTCTTACAGAGTTTTACTATATGGCACGGACTGTTCTTGTAAAAAAGGAGACGGATTACGACAAATTCGATCAGGCATTCTCGGAGTATTTTAAAAATCTGCCGGATTACGGCAGTGTATCCGACGAACTGTTGTCCTGGCTGGACACGGTGATGCCACAGACAAACCAGGACAAGGAACGGGCGGATTCCATGTGGGGGGATATGAGCCTCGAGGAGATCGAAGCACTTATGAAAAAGAGGATGCGGGAGCAAACGGAGGCTCACAACGGTGGAAGTAAGTGGGTCGGAACCGGCGGAATCACCGCCTTCGGTCATTCCGGATACGCACCGAAGGGAATCCGGATCTCCGGGGAAGGACGGAACCGAAGGGCATTAAAGATCGCAGCGGCGAGAGAGTACCGGGATTTCCGTGATGACAGGATCCTTGATATCCGACAGTTTCAGATGGCATTCCGGAAGCTTCGCGTCCTGTCGGGAAAGGACGAGGGACCGAAGACGGAACTCAACGTGGAGAAGACCATTGAAAAAACCTGTAAAAATGGTGGAAATCTGGAGCTTGTAATGGAGCGCCCGCGAAGGAACCAGACGAAGCTTTTACTTCTTATCGACAGCGGTGGTTCCATGTGGCCTTACGCAGATCTCTGCAACAGGCTCTTTCAGGCGGTAAACCAGGCATCAAAGCTTAAGGATTTAAAGGTCTATTATTTCCATAACTGTATATATGATGAATTATTCACAAAGCCGGGGTGTCTGTGGAAGGATCGGATCTCCACGGACTGGGTGATGTCCAATATCAAGGAGGAATACAAGGTAATCCTTGTCGGAGATGCTACAATGGGACCGGCGGAGCTTCTGTATCCCGGCGGCACTGTGGATTACATGCATCCGAATGAGAAGCCGGGGATCCGTTGGCTGGAGGAGATAAGAAAGCGTTATCCGGCCAGTGTATGGATGAATCCTCTTCATGAAAAGCTGTGGAATGGAGATTATTATACGTCCAGAACCGTAGAACATGTAAAACAGGTGTTCCCGATGTTCCCGCTGACCGTAAAGGGGCTGGAAGCGGCAGTGCGGGAATTATTGTAAAAAGTATAAAAAGATCAAATAAGCCACTGGGACGGCAGAGTAAATGCCGGAACTCCGGTGGCTTTTATGTTTAACAGGAAATTTCGATGGAACTCCCGGTTAAACAAAAAGGCACTGATGTACCAGGGAACATTCCTTGTAACTGTTCAGCAGGTCTGCGCACTTGCTGCGCTGACCGTACGAAAACATAGGCTGGAAGACAAAAATCCCATCAGCGAAGCTGATCTGGAATGGATTTTTGCGCGTAACTATGAAGGTACTGAATAGTTACCATTCTTTTTGCTTCATAAATGCAGGAAATTCATGGATAATCATGATTCATCCATGAATACCATGGATGAATTGCGGCTTTATTTGTCACTTTTTCATAAAAACAAGGTTTGGTTTTTGTACAATCAAGATAATCTATGAATAAAATTGATGTATCTATAAAAATACAACATTAGACTTTTGTGCGTTTTGTCGGTATTATATAGACATAGACAGCAGGAAACATACTAAATAGATAGAAACACAAAGAAACAAGGGGTATAGCGAAAGGAGATTCATGAATGGAAAGAAAGATTTCATTGGCTTATTTAACAGTGCCGGGGATTACACCGGTTGATGAGATCAAAATGGCAGCGGAGCTTGGATATGATTATACCAGTATCCGTACGATCCCGATGGGACAGCCGGGCGAACCGCAGGTCTGCCTTGAAAAAGATCCGGCATTGTTTCAGGAGATCCGTGCAACCTTAAAGGACTGCGGAATGAAGCTTTTAGACATTGAACTTGTCCGTGTGAGAGAAGATCTTCCGCTCGACTACCGCAGAGCATTTGAATGCGGAGCGGAGCTCGGAGCGACAGAAATCCTCTCTAGCGTATGGACAGAAAATAAGAATTTTGCGGTTGAGGCATACGGAAAAATCTGTGAGCAAGCAGCAGAGTTCGGAATGAATGTCAACTTCGAGTTCCCGATCGTATCCGGAATCAAGACCTTAAAGGAAGCGGCTGAAATTCAGGATCAGGTAAATGCCAAAAACTTAAAACTTCTGATGGATATGATCTACTGCCACTGGGATAAGGTAACACCTGAAATCATCGAATCCTACGGAAAAGAGAGATTTGGACTGATTCATCTGTGTGATTGCCCGAAGATCTGGAAAGCGACAGAACTTGTAAAAACAGTCCGCGAGGGTCGTGAGTATTGCGGCCTCGGCGAGGCGGACCTCAAAGGACTCCTGAAGGCTCTTCCGGAAGGTCCGTGTTCCATTGAGCTTCCGAACCAGAAATACATCGAGCAGTACGGAGCGAAGGGACATGCGGAGAACTGCCTGAAGTATGCAAGAAAGC
>CAVIYT010000021.1:0-8576 GCA_963646925.1 Paludibacteraceae bacterium | reverse complement strand
GTCTGCCTTATGAACCGTGCGGGCGGATCCGCGGCCTTCGGCCAGTTTGCGGCGAGCCGGATCAAGGGCCGCGTGGGCGCGGAACTCGCGACGATCCTTCTTGGCTGCCTGATCTTTATCGATGACTATTTTAACTGTCTGACCGTGGGAAGCGTCATGCGTCCGGTAACGGATAAGTTCAAGGTCTCAAGAGCAAAGCTTGCGTACCTGATCGATGCGACGGCGGCTCCGATCTGTATTATCGCCCCGATCTCTTCCTGGGCGGCTGCAGTCACCGGATTTGTTGAGGGAGAGGACGGATTTTCTATCTTCGTCCGTGCGATCCCATATAACTTTTACGCGATCCTGACCATCGTGATGATGATCGGAATGGTGCTTTTGAGAACAGAGTTCGGATCTATGAAGTTCCATGAGAAAAACGCGCTGAAGGGCGACCTCTATACAACTCCTGGACGTCCGTATGATACGGAAAAAGAGCCGGAAGTGTCCGCAAAAGGAACTGTGCTGGACCTTCTGATCCCGATCTTATCCCTGATCGTATGCTGCATGATCGGCATGTTATATACCGGCGGATTTTTCTCCGGCGTGGATTTTGTGACAGCGTTCTCCCAGAGTGACGCGTCCTTAGGACTTACCATGGGAAGCTTTTTCGGACTTCTGATCACGATCGCCCTCTACCAGGTGCGCCGGGTACTGAAATTCTCCGAGTGCATGGCCTGCATTCCGGAAGGTTTTAAGTCCATGGTCCCGGCGATCATGATCCTGTCCTTCGCGTGGACACTGAAGGCGATGACGGACAGCCTCGGCGCGGACGTCTATGTGGCGACCGTGGTTGCGTCCGGCGCTCGTTCTTTCTTAAATTTCCTTCCGGCGATCATCTTCGTTGTGGGCTGTTTCCTGGCTTTCGCGACGGGAACATCCTGGGGAACCTTCGGAATCCTGATCCCGATCGTTGTTGCGGTATTTGAGAACAGCAACCCGAACCTCATGATCATCTCCATCTCCGCCTGCATGGCAGGAGCTGTCTGCGGCGACCACTGTTCCCCGATCTCCGACACGACGATCATGGCCTCCGCCGGTGCCCAGTGCGAACATGTAAACCATGTGACGACCCAGCTCCCGTACGCCATTGTGGCAGCGGTGGTATCCTTTATCTCCTACATTATCGCGGGATTTGTACAGTCCGCATGGATCGCACTGCCGATCTCCATTCTGCTTATGGTGGGCACGATGCTTGTGATCCGCGCGGCGAATGGGGTGCTGAAGGAAGAAAAGTAGGTTTTGCGCGTGTCTTTGAAGGCGCGAAACAGGTATGATTTTTGTAAAGAAATGAAAGGATCTGCGGAATCGGCAGGTCCTTTCGCTATTCTGGTATTTTCCTGACACTATTTTTCGGTTGCTTTTTTGCCTGTTTCTGGTATAATAATTTTGTTTCCGGGGTATGGCGTAGCTTGGTAGCGCGCTCGGCTGGGGGCCGAGAGGTCGCAGGTTCAAATCCTGTTGCCCCGATTTTCAGATAAGCAGGAGCTGATATGATTCAGCCCCTGCTTTCGTTTTATCGATACAGTCAAAAGTTGCAAACCGAAACAGGAGTTGCTATAATAGGGATACTATAGAGACCCGCAGTTCGTATTCTGGCGGGACAAGAAAACGGAAAGGTCAGATCATATATGAAACCAACCATTCTTTTATACCATCTCCCAGAAGGCGAGAGACTCGCGAAGATCAAGAGAGCACTGTTTCCGCTGGGAATGAGACTGCGGGCTGTGAAAAAGGAAGAGTATCTGGAACAGGTGGGATATCTTGCGGGGGTGAAGGAGCTGGCGTCCTGTAGGGAGGTCTATACCGGGGACGATTTTGAGAAAGAGATGATGGTGATGGCGGGACTCACATCGAGACAGGTGGATATGGTGATCCTGGCGCTCCGAAAGACGGGAGCCGGACGGATCGACTACAAGGCGGTCCTCACGCCGACGAACCAGAGCTGGAACGCGCTGACTTTGTATGAGGAGCTTGCGAAGGAACACGCGAAGATGAACCAGTAGAAATCACATATCTTAATGAGCAGTTGGAAAAAATAATTATAAAGAAAGTGAAGATACGGACAAGTTTTGACAGACCATAAACATAGAACGGAGGGATCGGCCCGTGAAAGATGAGAAAAAGCAGAAAAAAGAAGCTCTGAAAGCGGAGATGGCGAGACTCGGAAACCTTCAGCGGGAATGCAAGGAGGAGAAGATTCCTGTCTACATTACTTTTGACGGCTACGATGGCGCCGGAAAGGGCGTGCAGATCGGGCGGCTCATGCAGGCGCTGGATCCGCGAGGTTTTGACGTCTATACCGGAGACAAGGACACGGAGGAGGAAACGCTCCGCCCGTTCTTATGGCGTTTTGCGGTCCATGCCCCGGCGGCGGGACGGATCACGATCTACGACACGAGCTGGTACCGGAGAGTACAGGCAGACCGGTTTGAGGGAGTGTTGAAAGAAAAGAAAGTGGATGCCGCTTTTGAGGATATCTGCGCGTTTGAGCGATGTCTCGTGGACGGCGGAACCGTTCTTATTAAATTTTTCCTTGATATCTCGGAGAAGGAGCAGGCGAAACGGTTTGAAAAACTCCTGGAATCAAAAGACACCGCATGGCGTGTCTCGGAAAAAGAGCTTGCGAGAAATGCCCATTACGGAAAATATAAAAAGCTCAGTGATGAGATGATACGGAGAACGGATATGCCATACGCGCCGTGGTACATGATCGACGCGAAGGAAAAGAGCGGTACGGCCCTGATCGTCGTGAAGACAGTGGCGGACGTTCTGGAACAGGCCCTAAAGAAGAAACGCGAAGGAAAAGAGCCGGAAGTCTTCGAGGCACCGATTCCGCCGGACCGCTATGAAAAGGGAATTCTCGCAAAGGCGGACCTCACAAAGCGGTTAGAAGAGGCGGAATACCGGAAAAAGCTGGACAAACTCCAAAAGAAGCTGGAAATTCTCCACGGGGAACTCTATCGTCTGCGGATCCCGGTGATCTTAGGCTTTGAGGGCTGGGACGCTGCCGGAAAGGGCGGAGCGATCAAGAGACTGACGAGCCACCTGGATCCCCGCGGATACAAGGTCTGCCCGACGGCATCCCCGAATGATCTGGAAAAATCTCACCACTACCTCTGGCGGTTCTGGAACAACGTACCGAAGGCGGGACACATTGCGATCTTCGACCGGACCTGGTACGGAAGAGTCATGGTGGAGCGGATCGAGGGATTCTGTTCTAAAGAAGACTGGCATCACGCTTACCGGGAGATCAACGAGATGGAGGCGCATTTTGTGCACTCCGGGGCTCTCGTCTTAAAGTTCTGGATCCAGATCGATAAGGACGAGCAGGAACGCCGGTTCAATGACCGGATGAAGAACCCGGAAAAACAGTGGAAGATCACCGACGAGGACTGGAGAAACAGGGAAAAGTGGGATGACTATGTTCTTGCGGTGAATGAGATGCTGGAAAAGACGTCCACGAAGGACGCGCCTTGGATCGTTGTGGAGGGAAATTCGAAGTGGTACGCGCGGATCAAGGTCCTTGAGACAGTGGTGGATGCCATGGAGAAGAAGATCGCACAGCATAAGGGATAGAAAATTTCTAAACGGAAATATCTGTATGATACAGTGGTGACAGAGGATTTTGCCGATTGGAGATGTGAAACATCGGAAAAATCAGCCACGGTTCGTGCAGGGAATGAAGTGCAACAATAAGTAAAAAGAAGTGGAAAAAGACAAGAGAAAATGAGTAAAGTTGTGATTATCGGCGGCGGGGCGGCAGGAATGGCTGCCGCCATCGGCGCGGCGGAGTGCGGACATACCGTCTCTGTTTATGAGAAAAATGAGAAGCTTGGAAAAAAAATCTATATCACGGGAAAAGGACGCTGCAACCTGACAAACGGCTGCGACACGGAAGACCTGTTTAGAAACATGGTCTCCAACGGAAAATTCCTTTACAGCGCGATCTACGGATTCACAAACTTTGATATCGTGGATCTCGTTGAGGCTAATGGATGTCCGGTGAAGGAAGAGCGGGGAGCGAGAATGTTCCCGGTATCAGACCACGCCTCCGATGTGACAGGGGCGCTGGAGCGGAAGATGAAGACCCTGGGCGTAAAGATCTTTTTAAATGAGCCGGTAAAGGATATCGTGATCAAGGATGAGAAGGCGGCAGGAATCGTCCTTGAAAAATCAGGGAAGACCGTGGATGCCGACGCGGTGGTGATCGCCACAGGCGGACTTTCCTACCCGTCAACGGGTTCCACAGGGGACGGATACCGCTTCGCGAAGGAGGCGGGCCACACGGTGACACCGCTGTCACCGGCGCTTGTCCCGTTTGTGTGCGCTGAGGATGATGTGAAGGAGCTCCAGGGACTGTCTTTAAGAAATATTGAGGTGACGGTCTGGAACGGAAAGAAGGTCCTCTGGAAAGAATTCGGCGAGATGCTGTTTACCCACTTCGGTGTCAGCGGTCCTGTCGTTTTAAGCGCCAGCAGCTACGCGGCGAAGATCATCAAGAAGACATCGCTCAAAATGGATATCGACCTGAAACCGGCGCTCTCGAAAGAACAGCTGGACGCGAGAATCTTACGGGATTTCGATGAGGCAAAGAACAAGCAGTTTAAGAACTCCTTAAACCACCTCTTCCCGGCAAAACTGATCCCGGTTATGATAAAGAGAAGCGGCATCGACCCGGAAAAACAGGTCAATGAGGTGACTGCTGAGGAGAGAAAACGTCTGGTGAATCTCACGAAAGCGTTTTCTGTGACGCTCACGGGACTCCGTGGATACAACGAGGCCATCGTGACCCAGGGCGGCGTGAATGTGAAGGAAGTGAATCCGTCTACCATGGAGTCAAAGAAATTAAAGGGACTCTATTTTGCGGGCGAGGTCCTGGATCTGGACGGCGTGACAGGCGGATTTAATCTGCAGATCGCATGGTCAACGGGTATGCTGGCAGGGCGGAGTGTAGAAAGTTAGAAATTACGAAAAAAATAAGAAAAAGTCTGTACAGTTCTGCACGCAGGAAAGTTAACGAGAATTTGCTGCTGAAAATACTTAAAGAAAAGTGCAGAAGAATGAATAATGCAGCATACCAGAAGAACGAATTTGAATAAATAAAAAATCTTGGAATAAACTAAGGGGAGAATGACATGTCTTTTAATGTAGCGATCGACGGACCGGCAGGGGCCGGAAAGAGCACCGTGGCAAAATCTGTTGCGGCTCTGAAAAATTTTATCTATGTGGATACCGGGGCAATGTACCGGGCAATGGCACTCTATTTCCTTCGTCAGGGAATCGATAAGACCGACGAGAACGCCATCAACGATTCTCTTGACAAGGTGGAGATCACGATCCGTTATGAGGACGGCGCGCAGCAGGTGATCTTAAACGGCGAGAATGTCTCCGGTCTGATTCGCACCGAGGAGGTCGGAAACATGGCATCCGCCACATCCGTCTATAAGAAGGTCCGCGAAAAACTAGTGGAGCTCCAGAAAGACCTGGCAAAGAAGGCGGACGTGATCATGGACGGCCGCGATATCGGAACCTGCGTTCTGCCGGATGCCGATGTGAAGGTATATCTGACCGCGAGCTCCGCAGTCCGGGCGAAACGCCGCTATAACGAACTTAAGGAGAAAGGAACAGCCTGCGATCTCAACGAGATCGAGAAGGACATCATCGACCGGGACTACCGGGACATGCACCGGGAGAATTCCCCGTTAAAACAGGCGGATGACGCGGTGCTCTTGGACAGCTCCGACATGACGTTAAAGGAAGTCGTGGACGCCATCGTATCGATGATCGACAAAAAGCAGGGTGCGTAAGATGGAAGTAACAGTTGCAAAGACGGCGGGCTTCTGCTTTGGCGTGAAGCGCGCTGTGGAAAAAGTATATGAGCAGATCGGAAAGACGGAAAAACCGATCTACACCTACGGTCCAATTATCCACAACGAGCAGGTAGTCGGGGATCTCAGGGAAAAAGACGTGGAGGTCATCGACTCCTTGGAAGAGCTGAAGGCGATCCGCGACGCTGTCGTCGTGATCCGCTCCCACGGTGTCGGGAAGAATGTCTACGACATCTTAAAAGAAAACGGTGTGGAGATCGTGGATGCCACATGTCCCTACGTGAAAAAGATCCACCGGATCGTGGAAAAACAGTCGGCGGAGGGAAGAAAAGTCCTGATCGTCGGCAGCGAGGACCATCCGGAGGTGCAGGGCATCAAGGGATGGGGAGATGAGCGGACAGTGGTCATCGAGAATATGGAGGATTTTCTCAAGCTGGAACTGCCGGAAGATGAGAAGCTTTGTATCGTATCCCAGACGACATTTAATTACAAGAAATTTCAAGATATAGTTGAAAAAATTTCTAAAACGAGGTATGATATAACTGTTTTAAATACGATTTGCAATGCAACACAGGAAAGACAAGTGGAAGCGATGAGGATAGCCTCACAGGTGGACGTGATGCTGGTTATCGGCGGGAAACACAGCTCGAATACCCAGAAGCTATACGATATCTGCCGGAAGGAATGTAAAAACACCTATTACATCCAGACTCTGGGCGACTTTAATCCTGAATGTATTAGTTCTGTGCGCAGTGTAGGTATTACGGCCGGGGCGTCAACCCCAAACAATATTATCGAGGAGGTTCATACTAAATGTCAGAATTAAGTTTTGAACAAATGTTAGAAGAATCATTAAAAACAATACGTACAGGAGAGGTTGTCACCGGTAAGGTCATTGACGTAAAAGAAGACGAAATCGTTTTAAATATTGGTTACAAGTCTGATGGCATCATTACCCGCAGTGAATACACAAACGAGTCCAACGTAGACTTAAGAAATCTTGTACATGTTGGTGACGAGATGGAAGCCAAAGTTGTAAAGGTGAACGACGGTGAAGGTCAGGTTGCTCTTTCCTACAAGAGACTGGCTGCAGACAGAGGAAATAAGAAACTTGAGGAAGCTTTCGAGAACCATGAAGTTCTTACAGCTAAAGTATCCCAGGTTCTTGACGGCGGTTTAAGCGTTATCGTGGACGAAGCTAGAATCTTCATCCCGGCTAGCCTTGTATCCGACGTATATGAGAAAGATTTATCCAAATATGCTGATAAAGAGATCGAATTCGTAATCACAGAATTCAATCCGAGAAGAAGAAGAGTCATCGGTGACCGCAAGCAGCTTATCGTTGCTAAGAAGGCTGAGATGCAGAAAGCTCTCTTCGAGAAGATCGCTGTAGGCGACAAGGTAGAAGGAACTGTTAAGAACGTAACTGATTTCGGTGCATTCATCGATCTCGGCGGCGCTGACGGTTTACTCCACATCTCCGAGATGTCCTGGGGCAGAATCGAGAACCCGAAGAAGGTCTTCAAGGTTGGCGATAAAGTAACAGCTCTTATCAAAGACATCAACGGTGAGAAGATCGCTCTCTCCATGAAGTTCCCGGAGACAAATCCGTGGGCTAACGCTGGTGAGAAGTACGCAGTAGGCAACGTAGTTACTGGTAAAGTAGCTCGTATGACTGACTTCGGCGCATTCGTTGAGCTTGAGCCGGGCGTAGACGCTCTGCTTCACGTATCCCAGATCTCCAGAGAGCACGTTGCTAAACCGGCTGATGTACTTTCCATCGGTCAGGAGATCACTGCTAAGATCGTTGACTTCAACGAGGCAGACAGAAAGATCAGCTTAAGCATGAAAGCTCTTGAGGCTGACAACGCACAGGAGCAGACAGAGGAGTAATCCGAAGGCTGATTCTTGAATAAGAATTTCGAGGACATCGTTCATTATGGGCGGTGTCCTTTTCTTTTCGCTGCCATGCATCCGGAAGAAGCTACCAGTGGCAGGTTCTGTAGGTGAGCAACGACCGGAGCGGAGTGGAGAAACCGCGAAAACTGCCGCAGAAATGCCGCAAATCCCACCTTATGCTACAAAAATGCGTAAGGGATTTGTAATTGAAATCCTAGTGCAATCTCAAGAATTGTATGGTAATATATCCGTACAAAAGAGAAAGACAGGGTGGCGGGACCTAAACCAGGGGCCGCGGCCGATGGGAATTTGAAGGAGATCGCTGGAAAACAGCGGATCCGACAAAGACCAATACAGGATAACAGGAGAAATAGATTTATGATGAAAAATATGAAAAAAATGACAGCACTGGCCTGCGCGGCTATGATGATCGCATCCATGGGAATCACTGGATGCAGCAAGGCGGACGGACAGACAAAGGAAGAGACAAAACCGGTAGTTGTGGAGACACCGGCAGGAACAGAGACTTCCGCAACAACGGAGAATGAAGCGACAAAGCTTCCGGACGGCGTGAACCCGGAAGGCGGAGCAGTGGGAGCTGAGGCGGCGGATGAGAACGCTCCGTTTATGGGAACTGTTGTTTCTGTGGAGAATGGACAGCTCACCATGCACCGTCAGGATAATGGATTCGATGAGGAGGTCGTAATCACGATCGCGGATGATACAAAGGTTCTGGACGCGGAGAATGGCTATCCGGTAGAACTCGGTGACCTCAAAGAGGGAGACACTGTCAGCGCATATGTAGGT
>CAVIYT010000020.1:0-17639 GCA_963646925.1 Paludibacteraceae bacterium | reverse complement strand
GTAACTGTTCAGTAGGTCTGCGCACTTGCTGCGCTGACCGTAAGAAAACATAGGCTGGAAGACAAAAATCCCATCAGCGAAGCTGATCTGGAATGGATTTTTGCGCGTAACTATGAAGGTACTGAATCGTTACGTAATATCTTTTTCAGCCATACCGTCAAAAAGCTGTTGACTGCATGTTTTGTATTGAGAAGCCGCAGGCTGCGCTGCGGCCACCCCTTTTGATATTTACTGGATCTTTAATCCAAGGTCTGTTACAAGTGCTTTGTAAGTATCAAGGTCGGAAACGATTCTCTCCTCGAAGTTCTGTCCGTCCATGATATCGATCACGTTGTTGGACTTGTTCATGAAATCAACAAATGCATCGGACTGTGCTGCGTCAGAGAAGATCTGGTAGAGCTGCTCTACGACTTCGTCCGGAGTGTCTGCCGGAACACCAAGTCCTCTCCATGTACCGAGAACTACATCATAACCAGCTTCTTTACATGTCGGAACATCCGGGATCGCATCGAGACGCTTGTCGTTCATGACAGCAAGAACCTTTAAGTCGCCGGACTCAACGTAGTTAGCAACCTCAGCGTAGGAAACCGCTACTGCGTCGATGTGCTCGCCGAGAAGATCTGTGATCGCGCCTGCTGCTCCGTCATACGCAACATGTTTGAATTTCGCACCCGTCTCTTTTGCGAGACCAGCTGCTGCAAGGTGCCAGATCGCGCCGTTTCCGGAGTTACCCACGGCGACCTCATTTTCTTTTGCGTAGTTGATGAAGTCTTCAATTGTGTTGAAACGGTCATCCTTCGCGTTGACTGTGATCGCGGAGCATGCACTGTTTACCATCATGATCGGTTTGAACATGGAGTATGTAAGACCTGCGTTTGTACCCATTGCCTCGAGAGTCGCAAGCTCTACGGTGATCATGGTAACGGTTGTTCCGTCTGCCACAGCGTTTGCGCCCGCAAGCATGCCGGTAGCTCCACCGCCGCCGGAACGGTTCTCAACGGAAATGTTCTTGAAGGAACCTTTCGCCGCGTCTGCTAAGGCGCGCATAACCGTATCGGTACCGCCGCCTGCGTCGTAAGGAACGATACATGTGACAGTCTTATTCTTCCAGTCGGATACGTCCACTCCGGAAGCGTCAGCCTCTTTGCTCTCTGTATTTGTGTTTTCAGCAGCTTTTGTCTCTTCGGCAGCTGCCGTTGTCTCTGTTGTGCTGGAATTACCGCTGCATGCGGTGAGGGATGCCGCCATTGCTGCGGCGAGGGCCAGACTTAATACTCGTTTTTTCATAACAAGTCTCTCCTTTTTAGATATTTTCTTCAGAATCTCTTCCCGATTTTTTTAGAAAGTTTAGAGATTCTTTATATATCTATTTTAGGAAAACATGCCCCCACCGTCAAGCTGTCAGGTGCTTAGAACACGTTAAGTTGTGTGATAGATTGATAAAATGGATGCAAATTCCGTCTGAGTTTTCACAATTTTACTTAAATTGTTCTGTCAGAGATACAATGTGCAGGGCACCCTTTGCGGATGTCGGAACGGGGTCCTTCGGGACGAATTCCGTCACGTGTTTAAAGAAATTCTCCTTCGCGAAGAGGTCCATGAGTGCCTCTCTTAACGGATTCTTTCCGTAAATCACAACGGTGGTGTCGGTATCACATTTTAATGCGCTGCTGTTCTTTACGGCCTCCATATCGTTCTGCAATACGGCGCCTAAGACATAGCTTGCGATCTTTGTCTTATCCGGCTCCGCGAAAGTGTTTAAGATTCTTGCGGAGAAACATGCACGGCCGATTCCTGTCTTCTTCGCGGTCTCGTATCCTGCGAGGACATACTCTTTCGCGTAAGTCTCCTCAGAGGCGAAGGAATGTCCCACCGCATCCGCGATCAGGGTGTCGTTTGTGACAACAGAAAGAAGCTCTCCCGTGATGGTCGTCAGGCAGCCGGTGATCTTTCCGTCACGGTCCACGGAAACGAATTTCGTGTGGGAGCCAGGAAGGACGAGAAGATATGGCTCTCCCTTCGGAAGACTCTCGATCACGGCAACGGTCTCAACCTCCTCGCCGCGCATCATGTCCATGGACTCGAAGGTCGTAAGATCCAGTTTTCCGTCACGGTTCTTCACCCCCGGAATAAAGAGGATCGGAAGCGGGCACACGTCCCCGATGAGGACGCTCTTTGCCGCCTTTGCGAGATCTGCTGCAGATGCCGGTGCGACCACATGGGGGATCTCTGTGAGACCCACGTTGGATGTGATCATTCCGGAGGCCACAACCTTCTTTACCTCGTCGTATGTGATGCCGGCCTGTTTTAATACGTCCTCCAGGCAGCCCTTGATCGCTGCTTTCAACCGGCTATTATTTCCGTCGATGGCAGTGATGCGGACCCCGATCTCGGATTTTGCCGAGGATACCGGTTCATTTTTTTCATTGAATAAGAGTACACGGGTGTTTGTGGTACCTGTGTCGATGGTGATGGTATAGTTTTTCATGGTAACTATCCTCTTCTTTTCTTTAATTGTCATTTCCAGCTGTCTTCCCAGCCATAAAGCACATTCATTTTAAGAGGCCCTGCAGACATACGGATACGTTCCGGCTGCCCTTCAGTCCCATACTTTCCTGCATCAGTTGCTGCAGGTACGCAGTTCTGCTGCTATTAGTTTTCTGCCGCTTTCACATAAGTCTCAGCCAGGGCTTTTAACTCGTCGTATCCGCCCTCTTCGATCATCTTCTTATTTGTGAGGCTGGAACCGATTCCAAGGCCGATAAATCCGGCTTTTAAGAAGTCCGGGAGGTTTTTGTCATCCACGCCGCCGACTGCGATCATCGGAATGTGGTTGATCGGTGCCATAACGGCCTTGCAATAGGAAAGACCGAGGTTTCCTGCCGGGAACAGTTTTACGACGGACGCGCCGTAACGGTAGGAATCGGCAATCTCAGACGGGGTCATCGCGCCCGGAATGGACTCCATGCCGCAGGCTACGGTCTCTTTGATCACAGCTTCGTCCACGTTCGGTGCAAGCGCGAATGTGGCGCCCGCCTCTTTTGCCGCGTGAACCTCTTCTACGGACATTACGGTTCCTGCTCCGATCACCATCTTATCGCCGAGGGCCTCGCGTACCGCGCGGATCGCGTTCGGGGTGTCGATGAGCTTTGTCTCAGATTTCTGGTTGAATGTGATCTCTAAAAGACGGATCCCGCCGTCATATAATGCCTTTGCAACGTCAACGACCTTCTCGGACGGTACGCCTCTTAAGATCGCGATAATTTTATGTTCTCTGATCAGACTCTCGATTTTCTTTTCCATGTTTGTTTCCTTCCTCTGATGCAATTTATTTTTGTCTGCCGTTCTCCCTTAGTATAATACGCCCCTCTTTATCCCGCAACCGGTTTTTCTCCGGGGTCTGACGCGCAAAAAGAAAAAGGAGCCGTCCCCAAAGGAACAGCCCCTGTACGCTTATTAGTTGTACTTGCGCTTTCTTGCCGCTTCAGACTTCTTTTTACGTCTTACGCTCGGCTTCTCATAATGCTCTCTTTTACGAATCTCCTGCTGAATACCTGCCTTTGCGCAGTTTCTTTTGAATCTGCGTAAAGCGCTGTCCAGGCTTTCGTTATCTTTAACGATTACGTTTGACATAGCTCACACCTAACCTCCCTCCAGTTGTGTAATTGTGCATAATACAACTGTTTGGGTATTTTTTAGCACTGGTATGATTATATCATAAATTACACATTCGTCAACCTATTTTTACTAGAAAAATGCATTTTTTTCAAATTTATTTTTAATGCCGGACTACCTTGCGCAGTCCGGCATCAGAATGGCTTAAAACGGCCTTATAACTTATATTATTTTACCTGTTCAGAAACGACTTCCGCAGCTTTTGCCAGAGCGTCCGCAACGCCTTCCGGATTCTTACCGCCGGCCTGCGCCATGTTCGGACGTCCGCCGCCGCCGCCACCTACAAGACCCGCGACGGCCTTGATGAGGTTACCCGCGTGAGCACCCTTCTTCTGGGCCTCATCTGTCACAGCAGCCATCAGGTTTACCTTGCCGTCAAGGACGGATGCGATCACAACAACGCCCTCGCCGAGTTTCTCCTTTAACTGGTCGCCTAAGTTTCTTAAGCCGTTCATGTCAACGCCGTCTGCGCGGACTGCGAGGACTTTTACGCCCTTCACTTCCTGAACCTGATCCATTACATCGCCCATTGCCTCTTTGGCAAGTTTGCTCTTTAATTTCTCGTTCTCGGAGTGGAGTGCCTTGATCTCCTCCATCATGGACTCGATCTTTGTCTTTAAGTCAGCCGGAGTGGACTTCGCTGCAGTCGCTGCCGCGTGAAGCTCCTCCTCCACGTTCTCATAGTGGCGGATCAGTCCGTCGGAGGTCAGTGCCTCGATACGTCTTACACCAGCCGCTACACCAGCCTCAGAAAGGATCTTGAAGCTGCTGATCTCGGATGTATTCTTTACGTGGGTACCGCCGCAGAGCTCTGTGGAAAAGTCTCCCATTCTTACGACACGTACCTTATCGCCGTATTTCTCTCCGAAGAGTGCCATCGCGCCTGTCTTCTTCGCGTCCTCCAGACCCATAACGTCTGTAACGACCGGAAGTGCCGCGCGGATCTCTTTATTTACGATCGCCTCGACCTCTTTGATCTCCTCCTGTGTCATTGCGGAGAAGTGTGTGAAGTCAAAACGGAGTCTGTCTCTTGTTACAAGGGAACCAGCCTGCTCAACATGTGTGCCCAGGACAGTTCTTAACGCCTTGTGGAGAAGGTGGGTCGCACTGTGGTTTCTGCCGATCAGGGCGCGGTTCTCCTCGTCTACCTTCAGGGTAACAGCCTCACCTGTCTGGAACATACCGCTTACCATATGTCCGATGTGACCGATCTTTCCGCCCTGGAGATGGATCGTGTCCTCAACCTCAAATTTGCCGTTCGCGCTCTCGATCACGCCGCGGTCACCGACCTGACCGCCCATAGTTCCGTAGAACGGAGTCTCGGATGTGATCACACATGCCTTCTCACCGTCTGTCACTGCGTCAGCGATCTCGTCCTCGCCCTCCTCACCGGAAGCAAGTCTTACGAGTGCTGTCACCTTGGACTCAGCCTCGAGCTTGTCGTATCCAACAAACGCGGATGTTAAGGATGCGTCGAGTTTCTGGTAGATATCGTCGCGTCCCATGTAGTTTGTGGTCTTACGGGCACTTCTTGCAGTCTCTCTCTGAACCTGCATTGCCTTGTGGAAACCTTCCTCGTCAACAATGAGTCCCTTATCGTCAAGAATCTCCTTTGTTAAGTCGATCGGGAATCCGTAAGTATCGTAGAGCTTGAACGCATCCTCACCTGCAAGGACCTTTGTTCCCTTTGCTTCCATATCTTTTTCAAAATCAGCAAGGATCTCAAGTCCTTTGTCGATTGTATTTGCGAAGCGCTCCTCCTCCTGGTCGATGACGCGGAGGATCATATCTTTCTTCTCCTCTAATTCCGGATAACCGTCCTTGGAGAGGTCGATCACAACTTTTGCAAGCTTTGTCATGAAGCTTCCCTCGATGCCGAGGATACGTCCGTGACGGGCTGCTCTTCTTAACAGTCTGCGGAATACATAGCCTCTGCCCTCGTTGGACGGCATGATTCCGTCGGAAGCCATGAATGTACAGCTCTTTACGTGGTCAGCGATAATACGGAGGGAAACGTCCTTCTTGTCGTCCTCCTCGTATTTGCAGTGCGCAAGAGCGCCAACCTCGTCCATCAGGGCGCGGTTTGTATCTACGTCAAACAGGGATGCTACATCCTGGCAGACAACAGCCAGTCTCTCAAGTCCCATGCCGGTATCGATGTTTTTCTGGATCAGGTCTGTGTAGTTGCCGTGACCATCATTGTTAAACTGGGAGAATACGACGTTCCATACTTCCATGAAACGGTCGCCTTCGCCGCCCATAACGTCCTCCGGACCTGTGCCGTATTTCTCTCCGCGGTCGTAGTAGATCTCAGAACACGGACCGCACGGACCAGCGCCATGCTCCCAGAAGTTGTCTTCCTTACCGAAGCGGTAGATTCTCTCTTTCGGGATACCGATCTCCTCGTTCCAGATACGGAACGCGTCGTCATCGTCAAGGTAAACAGACGGATAGAGACGGTCAGCCGGGATTCCTACGCGCTCTGTTAAGAACTCCCATGCCCAGTGGATCGCTTCTGTCTTGAAGTAATCACCGAAGGAGAAGTTTCCTAACATCTCGAAGAATGTGCCGTGACGGGCTGTCTTACCGATATTCTCGATATCGCCGGTACGGATACATTTCTGGCATGTGGTAACTCTGCGTCTCGGCGGGATCTCCTGGCCTGTGAAGTACGGCTTTAACGGTGCCATACCGGAGTTGATTAAAAGTAAGCTGTTATCGTTGTGCGGAACGAGGGAGAAACTCTTCATCGCAAGATGTTCCTTGCTCTCGAAGAATTCAAGGAACATTCTCCTCAGTTCGTTTACACCATATTTCTGCATGGTACTGCCTCCTGGTTACTGTTGTGTACTTTTTTTATCTCTGAATTTTTTACCCAGAACGATTCCCGCCAGGGCAACTGCGGCCAGAATCACAGCCTCTAAAGCTGTTGAAATAAATGATGCGAAAAATGCGGACATAAAAACGCCTCCTTTTCCGGCTGTCTAAAATTCAGACGCCTGTGTTTAAAATGACACATTTGTACAGTTTCTATAATATTATTTTTCGGGATCTGCCCGTAAAGCCGGTGATCCGGTCTTCTGCGCAGATTCTCATAATTTATACTATAATCGTTTCTCGTTCTGTTGGCAAGATGTTTTTTGCCTTCCAAGGCATTCCGGCGCATCTTTTCTGCTGCTGGAAGGTTCTTTTTCGTATCAAAAGCAAAATTACTGCCTCAGGATATATCTTTACTGGCTTTTTAGAAACGATGGTAATAAATAGGAATGTATCTTCGCGCGAGTGCACATCATTGGCACGTTAGTGTCTTTTTGTACAATAGGGAATTCATTAGAATTTCCTATTGTACAAAAATGGCATACTTGACTTTTTAATTCTTCAGGTACGCCAATGCATATATTTTCTAATTTTCCTCCGGATCCAGATAATCCCCATAATTTTCCAGCAGTTCATAACACCGGTCCATGGTCACGCTGGCCGAGGTCCGGATGTACTCGATGCTCTGGGTCGGCGTTCCGGTGGACTTTGTGCTGGCTTTGTCCGCCGCAAGATCCCGCTTTTTGATCCACTCCACTTCCTCCCGGCGGAGCGCTTCCGCCGCGCTCTCATCCATCTCTTTGTGGATGCTCGAATAGATCAGGTTCAGCTCTCTGTCCCAGAGATTTCTCACATACTCCGCCGCCGCGTACCGGGACGGCTGGCTCATAGCCTGGTCATCCTGATACTTTTCCGCCTCAGCCCGGGCTGTCTCCAGGCGTTCCTCAAGGTCCGCCCGCGTGTATTCGATCGTGAGTTTTGCTTCTTCCGCGTTTCCGGCAGCCGCGCTGTCCGTTTCTAACGGTGATTTCACCGTCTCCGCGGCAGCTACATCGCCAGCGGCGCTGACAGCCATCTCCTCTTCTGCCGCTTCTTTCATCGGCGCGCTGTTTTCCGGAGCCTGCCCTGCATCTTCCGGGGCCCGTTCATCCTTCGCCGCCTGATATAAAGCGATCCCATTATCGGAGGAACCGCCTGCCGGTGCCGGGGCGTTTTCCGCCATCTTCATCCGGTTCTCCGCCATATAGGGATTCCCGGAATTTCCCGCGTCCTGCTGCATGGCATCCGTCTCGAAACCGACGACAGCCGCGGTATTCACCCCATGGGAGGAAACAAACTTTTCCATCGCCCATGTGGCGGATACCTCGGCTATCAGGATTCCAATAATAATCAACCATATTCTGCGTCTGCTCATACATGCCCTCTCGATCTTTTCAGGTAACTTTTGTTCTAATAAAAAGATACCATATCGAGAGGTCTTTGTGAACTAAAAACACAAATTAGTAATACATTGTAAGACTTTTGTAAAAAGTGTCATCAAGCGGATATGCAGACTGCTGGCTTGCACGCAAGGATGTATAGACATTTGATGACCAAGGCGCAATGAGTAAGCAGGGCGAACAGCCCGGATTACGAATTGAGCCGGCAGATGCGGAAGTGCCAACGGCACGGAGCAGCTGCCTTTTTTTCAGCTGCCTTTTTAGCCGCCCAATCCTTCATCCACCAACAGATTCCCGCCGTCCGCGGCGCTGGTCGCCAGCCGGTCGCACCGCTCGTTTCCGGGGTGCCCGTCATGGCCCTTGACCCAGTGGAACGTCACCTTATGCGGGTTCATCGCGGCGAGCAGCCGTTTCCAGAGGTCCGAGTTCTTCACCGGACCCGTTTTCGGGCGGACCCAGTTATGGTTTACCCAGCCGTCGATCCACTTCTGGTTGAAAGCGTCCACCAGGTACTTGGAGTCGGAATAGAGGTCCACCTCGCAGGACCTGTTTAATGCCTCGAGTCCCGCGATCGCCGCCATCAATTCCATCCGGTTATTGGTTGTCCGCACATACCCCGCGGACAATTCCTTTTCATGGAGTACTCCGTTTTTATCGATAAACTGGAGCACTGCCCCATATCCGCCCGGCCCGTCAGGATTTCCGCGGGCCGCTCCGTCCGTATAAAGTGTCACTTTCATGTCTTTTTGTTATTCCTCTCAGATGTCTTATTTTGTAATCATTCCGGGATCCGTCCGGCTCACGCCGCAGTTACAGATCCCACTTCTCGCAGAGGGCGTTGACCTCCGCCGTAAATTTCTTGATATCCTTGTTCGCGCAGTCGCGGTTCTTCTGGATGATCCGCATCAGGCGCTCGCCTGCTGCCACAAGAAGAGCAAAGATAGACTTGTTTTCCTTCTGTCTCGCAGTCTCCTTCTGGATCGGGATACCCACAGTCTGTTTGATCCATACGCCGGCGGCGAGGTCAAACTCCGATCCAGAGAACGGCGCGTCCGCCACAAGGTCATAATCCGACCGCAGGAGATTCGCGAATTTCGTGCACACAAGATCATCTCCGTGTACCATAAATACGCGGTCCGGTTTCTTCTTAAAGGCGTTGATCCAGGTTAAAAGTCCTTCCCTGTCCGCGTGGCCGGAAAGTCCGTCGAGCCGAACGATCTCAGCCTCCACATCGATGGTCTCACCGAAGAGCTTTACGACTTCCGCGCCCTCGATGAGATTTCGTCCCAAGGTTCCCACCGCCTGGTATCCGGCGAACACGATCGTACACTCCGGTCTCCAGAGGTTATGTTTTAAGTGATGGCGGATTCGTCCGGCATCACACATGCCTGCCGCGGAGATAATGACCTTCGGCTCGGAGTCGAAGTTGATCGCCTTGGAATCGTCGCTACTGACGGAAAGATTCAGGCCAGGGAAGGCGATCGGGTTGATTCCGCGGTTTACAAGATCCATCGCTTCCTCATCGAAGCACTCGGAAATATTCTTATTGAACACATGGGTCGCCTCGACGGCAAGCGGGCTGTCCACGTAGACCGGGAAGCCGTCATGTCCGGTGACAAGTCCCTCTTCCTTGATCTTACGGATAAAGTAGAGGATCTCCTGGGTCCTACCCACTGCGAAGGCCGGGATCACGACATTACCGTGGCGGTCCAGAGTCCTCTGAATGATCTTCGCGAACTCCTCGATGTGCTCGTGGGTCCGGTCATGGGAACGGTCACCGTAGGTACACTCCATAACCACATAATCCGCCTCGTCCGTGTACTGCGGATCCTTGATCAGCGGCTTGTTCTTGTTACCAATATCTCCGGAAAAGACGATCTTCTTCTTTACTCCGTCCTCATCGATCCAGATCTCGATGGACGCAGAACCGAGTAAATGTCCTACATCGGTAAACCGGACCTCGACTCCCTCGCAGATCGTTAAGATATCGCCGTAATGGCAGGGCACAAAGTGCTTTAAGACGCCTTCCGCATCGTTTACCGTGTAGAGCGCCTGGACCTCCGGATTTCCGGCACGTCTCGCCTTACGGTTCTTCCACTCAGCCTCCATCTCCTGGATGTGGGCACTGTCCTTCAGCATAATGTTGCAGAGATCGCAGGTGGCCTGTGTGGCGAAGATCTGTCCCTTAAAGCCCTTCGCGTAGATCAGCGGGAGAAGGCCTGTATGGTCGATGTGGGCGTGGGTGATAAAGATGTAGTCCACATCGGAGAACGGGATCGGAAGTTCCGCGTTCTCATAGACGTTTCCGCCCTGTTCCATTCCGTAATCCACAAGGATGTTCTTTCCTGCCGCGTTGAGATAATGGCAGCTGCCAGTCACTTCATGATCCGCACCGATAAATGTCAGTTTCATGGAACTCCTCCTTTCGCGGCGAATCTGTAACCCCAGTCGTTCCTCTCCTATAACGATCCAGTACTCATTCCTGCCGGATCGTTACGTTTTTCATACTCTGCATTTTCAGATTCCTGCCGCAAAACCTGTAATATTTTACAGCCGTATACAAAAATTTTTCCAAATTGTTTTCTCCTGTAAATCAGCTGTATTATTTGCATCTATTATAGCAAATTTCAGATAATTATGCAAATCATTCCGCCATTACTGTCATTAATAATTTTCTGCAGGGTATCCTGAAGCTTCATCTGGCAGTCCTCCGTCATCTGGGAGATCTTCGCCTGCATGCCGTCCTCCACGATCTGCTCCACGGACTTCCCGAAGATATTCGTATCCCAGACACCGTCCTCTGTCGCCTCCCCGTCCTTTATGTACGCGATCAGGTCCTTCGCCTGCTGCTCGTTCCCGACGATGGGGGCGATCTCCGTCTCGATCCTGGCCTTTATGAGGTTGATGGACGGAGCCTGGGCATGGATCTTCACCCCATATTTGCTGCCGTGGCGGATCAGTTCCGGTTCATCTAAAGAGATCTCCGTCTTATCCGGCAGGACGATGCCGTAGCCCTTCTGGCGCACCTCCGCCAGGGCATTTTTCACCTTCTCATACTCTCCCTGCATCTCAGCAGACTCCTTCAAGATCTTAAACAGGCTGTACTCATCCTGGACCGGCAGGCCGGAAATATCGCTCAAGACTTCGAAGTACGCCCCCTCGTCCACCATGACCCGGATCGTCACACGGCCGCTCGCAAGATCCAGCTCATCCGCCACGAGCTTTTTCACCGCCTGATCCGCCTCCGGCACCGTCTCCTTCGGCACGTCCTTCATCTGGACTGAAGTTTTTAAAAGATTCTCCGCCTCCGCGATCATATCCGCTTTTAACGCATGGTCATCCGGCAGGATCTCCACCCACTTCGGAATCGCAAAATCAAGCTCCGTCACCGGGAATTCCAGCAGCACGGTGCCTAAGATCTCCTCAATATCCTCTTTCTTCAACTGCTCACAGTTCGCTACCCGCACCGGAACCCCGTACTGATTTTCCAGTTTTAATGCCAGGGCTTTCGTCTCCGCCGCGTATGGTCTTGTAGAATTTAGGAGGATCAGAAACGGCTTTCCGATCTCCTTTAATTCCGAGATCGTCTGCTCCTCCGCTTCTCTGAAATCTTCTCTCGAAAGTTCCCCGAAGCTTCCGTCGCAGGCCACCACGATGCCGATGGTGGAATGGTCCCGGATCACCTTTCGCGTCCCGATCTCCGCCGCCTGGGTGAATGGGATCTCATAATCGTACCAGGGCGTCTTCACGAGCCGCTCCTCCCCGTTTTCCGTATGGCCCGCGGCGCCTTCCACCATAAATCCAACGCAGTCGATGAGGCGCACCTTCGCCCTTATCCCCTCGGCCAGGTCTAGCTCCGCCGCCTCCTTCGGAATAAATTTCGGCTCCGTGGTCATGATCGTCTTTCCCGCGGCGCTCTGGGGCAGTTCGTCCCTCGTCTGCGCCTTTTTCTGCCCGTCCGGAAGATTCGGGAGAACGAGAAGTTCCATAAAACGCTTGATAAATGTGGACTTTCCGGTCCTCACAGGGCCCACGACCCCGATATAGATCTCTCCGCCCGTCCTCGCCTCGATATCCTTGTATACATGGAAATCATCCATAAAAATACCCCCTCGCATATACTGTTGCAGTGTATGCGCGAGGGGGACATTTTATACCGGCAAGGCCTTTTCCTGCACCGCAGTGCGGCAAAGCGAGGGCTGCTGTTCGGTTATCTTTTGATCTTTATTCCCATGGAAGGTCGCTGTGCTCGATCCTCTTGTCGCGGAGCATCAGATCCGCTACGGCTTCCTTCGCAGGTTTTCCTTCAAACAGGACTTCGTTTACCTGCTCTACGATCGGCATGGAAACATTGTATTTCTGCGCGAGGGCTCTTGCTGCCTTTGCGGAGTAAACGCCTTCCACCACCATCTGGACTTCCTTCATAGCCTCTTCCATCGTGTATCCTTTTCCGATGAGGATACCGGCACGGCGGTTTCTGCTGTGCATGCTGGCGCAGGTCACAATCAGATCACCGATTCCGGAAAGTCCGGCATATGTCTGGTATTTTCCGCCCATGGCAACGCCGAGTCTCGCGATCTCTGCCATTCCGCGGGTGATGAGGGCCGCCTTCGCGTTGTCTCCGTATCCGAGACCGTCTGCGATACCGGCCGCCAGTGCTACGACGTTCTTAAGCGCGGCGCCTGTCTCGATTCCGAGAACATCCGGGCTCGTATATACACGGAATACCGGGCTGATAAAGGTAGACTGGATATACTCCGCAACATTCTTTTTGTGGGATCCCGCAACGCAGAGTGTCGGGAGTCCGCGGCTTACCTCCTCCGCGTGGCTCGGTCCGGAAAGAACTGCCGCCTCCGCCATCGGGAGCTCGTCCTTGATGATCTGGGACATCGTGTAGAGAGTATTCTCCTCGATTCCCTTCGCCACATCGACGATGAGCTGTCCGTCTTTGCAGAACGGCTTCATCTTCTGTGCTGTGCTGCGGACGAATACGGACGGAACCGCCATCACAAGAAGGTTCTTATCCTTCATCGCTTCCTCGAGGTCAGCGGTGTAGATGATTCCATCCGGAAGTGTAACACCCGGGAGGTTCTTGTGGGTCCTGGTCTTTGCCATCTCCTCGATCTCTGCCGGGATCGCGGACCACAGTGTGACCTCGTGTCCATTATTTTTTAACAGTACCGCAATTGCGGTTCCCCAGGTACCGGAACCGATAATACCAATCTTTTCCATGTTCAGGAACTCCTTTTTTCTCCGCCCTGTTCTGGCTGATATTCTTATGTAATGTTATTTTGTCTTTTTTCCGCCCCAGAGCTTGTTTTCCGTGCCGGATAACAGTCTCTTGATATTCGTCTTATGTCTCCAGATCGCCATCGCCATCAAAACAAAGGAAACAGCGAAGAATTCCATGAGACTTCCCTCAGAGACACGGTAATCCCCCCATGTTCCGTAGATCAGCATCTGGATGAAGAATGAGATCACGACCAGGATCGATCCAAGGGACACGTATCTTGTAATGATAACAGCGCCTAAAAACAGCGCCGCACAGACAAGCGTCACGCGCCAGTCCATGGACACAAGGATTCCCGCCATGGAGGCGATTCCCTTTCCGCCCTTAAAGTTTAAGTAGCAGGGGAAGTTATGTCCGAGGACAACGCCGAGGCCGGCATACAGCACGTAAAGGTCCGTATCCGGGCTTGCCTGAAAGATCAGGCGGGCTGCAAGACATGCGAAAACAGTCTTTAAAAAGTCGCCCGCGAAGACGATGAGTCCCGCTTTTTTTCCGAGGACCCGGAGCGCGTTGGTCGTTCCAGAGTTTCCGCTTCCGTAATTTCTGATATCGATATGGTTCATCTTACCGTAAAGATATCCTGTCTGGAATAATCCAAACACATAACCCATAACAAGACAAAGCACTCTGCCCATTCTTTAATCCTTCTCCTTCCTCTCACGGATGATGAATTTCAGGGAGGTTCCGCGGAATCCGAAAGCTTCGCGGATCTTGTTCTCTAAGTATCTCGTATAGGAGAAATGCATTAACTCCTTGTCGTTTACGAAGATTACGAAGGTCGGCGGTTTTACCGCAACCTGGGTCACATAGTAGATCTTTAAGCGTTTGCCCTTGTCGGACGGCGGCTGCTGCATAGCGACAGCTTCTGTCACGATCTCATTTAACACACCG
Source organism: Paludibacteraceae bacterium (assembly GCA_963646925.1). Lineage (GTDB taxonomy): Bacteria > Bacillota > Clostridia > Lachnospirales > Lachnospiraceae > Pilosibacter. The sequence goes on along the minus strand of CAVIYT010000020.1, from coordinate 3,527 downwards.
GTAGCCACGCGGAGTGTCTGGTTCTCGCGGACCATATCGATGAGTTCAAAGAGCTTTTCCATTCTCTGTCCGGTCAGGGCGGACACGAAGATATACTCCGCGTACGGCATGTAGGACAATGTCTCTTTTAATTTTCTTGTGTACTCGTAGATCGTCTTGTCGTTCTTTTCGATGGCATCCCACTTGTTGACAACAACGATCACGCCTTTTCCGCGGTCATGGGCGATACCGGCGATCTTTGCGTCCTGCTCGGTGATTCCCTCCACAGCATCGATGACCATGAGGACCACATCGGCGCGCTCTACCGCTGTCACGGTACGGATAATACTGTAGCGCTCGATATCCTCTTTGATCTTGCTCTTTCTTCTAAGACCTGCGGTATCGATAAAGATATATTCGGTGCCGTTTCTCACGATCTCCGTATCAACGGCATCTCTCGTGGTTCCGGCGATGTTGGATACGATCACGCGGTTCTCCCCGAGAAGTTTATTGATAATGGAAGATTTTCCAACGTTCGGTTTTCCGACGATGGCGATTCTCGGACGGTCATCCTCGCTGTCATCATACTGATCCTCGCGGAAATATTTTACCACCTCGTCGAGAAGCTCGCCGAGGCCAAGTCTTGACGCTGCGGATACCGGAACCGGGTCACCGATTCCCAGGTTATAGAACTCGTATACGTCGTTTCCGAACTTCGCCATGCTGTCCACTTTGTTGACCGCGAGAACGACTGGTTTCTTGGACTTTCTTAACATGTCCGCAACCTTGGAGTCCGCGTCCACGAGACCCTGGCGGACATCCACGATAAAGATGATAACATCCGCGGTATCGATAGCGATCTGAGCCTGTTCACGCATCTGCGCCAGGATGATATCCTTGGAATCCGGCTCGATTCCGCCTGTATCGATCAGGGTAAAGTTGTTGTTTAACCAGGTGCAGTCCGCGTAAATACGGTCTCTTGTTACACCCGGAGTGTCTTTTACAATCGAGATTGTGCTGCCGGCAAGCACGTTAAAGAGTGTGGATTTTCCCACGTTCGGTCTGCCGACGATCGCCACTACTGGTTTACTCATATATTCTCCTCATTTCTATTCTTCGCCGTCCCAGTCGGAGATCACCTCTCCGTCCTCTGTAAGACCAGCATCTTTCATTGTAAGCTCGTAAGCCCCGTGTTCCGCCGTCTGTTCTCTCGCCGCCTCCGGGTCGAGGATCGCGTCCACAAGGTCATATCCGCTTGATTTTACTATATTTATCGGAATCTGTAAAGCATCTTCCGCCTGGGTCTTTGTGATGTCATCTAAGAAGACTTCCTCACCGCTCTTAAACATAACGGCGGGCAGGATCAGTCTGTCACCCAACGGCTTGTCCTTCAACTGGGCGATCAGGTCCTGTCCTGTGATCAGTCCGGCTACCGTGATCTTCTCGCCGAAGAAATCATTCCGGATCGGGTAGATATGGACCTTCCGTCCCGGGTAGATCTTCATGACCTCTTTCACAAGCTTGTCCAGATACGGGTACGGCAGGCGGCCTGTGGCGATGGAGAGTTCCTCCTCTTTTCCGTCGTCCGTCTTTTCATCCAGGGCGTCCATAACTTCCTCATGTAAAAGTCTTAACATGCCGACGCCGTTCTCCAGCTGGATATATCCGTCGTATCGTCCCTCTTCCGGCATCTCCCGCTCCGCCAGGATATACCACTCGTCACTGGCGTGGATAAAGTGGATCCCGTGGCGCTCGTAGTTGATCTTCTGCCATTTTTCGATCAGGTCGATGACCTCGCAGGCATCTTCCTTTGTAAATGGCTCAAGCGGGTAGAGTCCGTCGCGGTACTTCGAGAGGCCAACCGGAACCACGGACACGCTCTGCATCACCGGCGCGTATTTTGAGAGCTGTTCGATCGTATAAGCCAGTTCTTTTCCGTCGTTTACGCCTTTGCAGAGAACGATCTGTCCGTTCATCTCCGTCTCCGCCTCGTAGAGACGGTCGATCTTCTTTAGCGCCTCCCCGGCAAACCGGTTGTGGAGCATCTTGCAGCGAAGCTCCGGGTTCATGGTCTGCACGGAAATGTTGATGGGTGCCAGGTGGAAACGGATGATACGGTCGATATCCTTGTCTTTCATATTTGTCAGGGTAATATAGTTTCCCTGAAGGAACGAAAGTCTGGAGTCATCGTCCTTAAAGTAGAGCGTTTCCCGCATTCCCGGCGGCATCTGGTCGATAAAGCAGAAGATACATTTATTCGAGCAGGATTTATAATCGCTCATGAGTCCGTTCTCGAAGGTGAGTCCCAAGTCTTCCCCGCCGCTCTCGATCTCAAGCTCCCACTCTTCTCCGTTCGCTTTCCGCACGACCATCACGAAGCTCTCCGCGTCCGTCATATAGTCGTAATCGAAAATATCTTCCAGCTCTTCCCCGTCTATGGTGAGCAGTACGTCGCCCGGTTCCAGCTCCAGTTCTTCCGCGATGGATCCGGGGGCGACTGCCGTAATTTTATGTCCCTGATATTTCACTTTTTATTTCCTTCCTGCATGGTTCTAAACACAATCATACCAATCTTCCCACGATTTGTAAAGGAACGATATTCTTTTTCCTCTTAATTTTCATGGGAAACTATTGACGAAAAATGTCCGAAAATGGTATACTCGGCGTGGAATGCCTGCAGATGCCCGTATAAATAAGGAAATGCAGGCGAAAAATATAATCTGACAGTCCGACCGCAAAAAGATAAGGCCGGACCGCTACACAAAAAATCGGAGGATTATCTGACATGTCTAACCAGTACGTTTTCAACGACCGTCTGCCGCTTGCACCGCTTAAGATCGCCGCTCTTGAGAGCTGCCGTGATCTTGCGCAGAAAGTGAATGACCACATCGTAAACTTCCGCCGCAACGATACGGAAGAATTAATTCGCCGCCAGGGCAACTTACAGTACCGTGGCTACGATGTTGACTCCTATCTTCTCGACTGCGCATGCCCGCGTTTCGGAAGTGGTGAGGCAAAGGGTATCGTAAACGAGTCTGTTCGCGGAACCGATATTTTCTGCATGGTCGATGTAACAAACCATTCTCTCACTTACAAGATGTCCGGATATGTAAACCACATGTCCCCGGATGACCACTACCAGGATTTAAAGAGAATCATCGGCGCTACAGCATCCACCGCACACCGTATCAACGTAATCATGCCGTTCCTCTACGAGAGCCGTCAGCATAAGCGTACTCACAGAGAGTCCTTAGACTGCGCTATGGCACTTGAAGAGTTAGTAAACATGGGCGTGTCCAACATCATCACATTCGATGCTCACGACCCGCGTGTACAGAACGCGATCCCGTTATCCGGTCTCGACAACTTCATGCCGACATACCAGTTCGTAAAAGCACTGTTTAAACATGACAATACCTTAAAGATCGATAAAGACCACTTAATGGTCATCAGCCCGGATGAAGGCGCTATGAGCCGTGCCGTATATCTCGCAAACAACCTGGGCGTTGATATGGGTATGTTCTACAAGAGAAGAGATTACTCCAAGG
>CAVIYT010000019.1:0-11698 GCA_963646925.1 Paludibacteraceae bacterium | reverse complement strand
CCTGAATTTCAGCAGCAAATTTTTTCTTTTCCATCTGGTCCCCCCTGTACCATCATTCCATAAATCCCGGTAACAGGTGTTGGCAGCTTTATCTTCTCTGAATGGATTTGAAAAGAACGGAAGAAAGAAATAATGAATATCAGATAAAACTTTTGGAAGTTTCAGACGTGCTTTTTTTTCCATATGGTTGAAGAGCAGGATCACTTTCCCGCGGGCTCTCAAGATTTTCGCCGCATTCACAGTCCTGTCGATCTCCCACCATTTTCCTCCGCATACAAGAACATAAAAATCTGCTTCCGGAAGTTCTTCTTCCGGGCGGATCACTCCTGCATCCTTTATAATTACTGGAAAATAAAGATATGGCAGCTTCACAGCTTCGCCATAATAAGGCCGGATGCTTCCGCATCCAATTCGATATACGCCGGTCTGGTCCGTTTTGATCCCCATATTTTTCGCAAGTGTGCGGACCGTACCCGTATCGTAAGACTCCTGATATAAAGCCGGACACCCATTCCGGGTCAGAAAATAAGACATTCCGAGAGCCGCATGGGTCGTTCCGATTCCCTCTGCCGCTCCGGCAAAAACAACGATTCGAGATTCCATTGCCTGTTCTTTCAGCTGATTCTGCAACTCCTGCAGCGTTTCCTGCAGTTCATCCGCATTCTGGTAGCGCGCTTCTTTCTCCTTTTCCATACACCCGCGGATGATCCGGTCAAATTTTCTGTACTCCGGTTCATTTCTGTATTCCGGAACACTTCCCGGCGCATCCCCGCGGCTCATAAAATAGAGAAGCGCACCGATCGCGTACACGTCCGTCCTGCAGTCCATAGGTCCCCCCGTGTACTGTTCCGGCGCCGCAAAACCGATCGTTCCGTACCGCTCCCCGAACGCAGCGGCATCTGACGCGTATTGTGCATGATCAAAATCCGTCAGCCGAAGGACTCCATTGCATACCAGCAGATTTTTTGGCTGCAAGTCTAAATATAAAATAGGATTTTCTGCTGAATTCATGAACTGAATGATACGGCAGATCTGTATTCCGAGATCCACTGCCGCCTTAACCGACAAGCTGCCCAGACGTTTTACCAGGGCATATAAAGATTCGCCCTCCAGATATTCTTCGATCAGATAACTGTACCCGGCATCTTCCTCCACATCATAGACGATGGGGATTCCCGGATGCCTCAAAGTCTTCAGAAAAAGTGCCTCTTTTCTAAAAGTATCATAATCCGCTATGGATTTCGGGACTACTTTTATCGCCCGGTATTCCTCCAGCTCTACGTGATACGCCAGATACACCGTACCGGACCGGCCGTTTCCCAACTCTCTGCACAACCGATATTTGCCAAACAGAACGCGCTCGATAAACCGTCACACCTCCTTCCGGCAACACAACCTCTTATGACTATTCTAATATACACACCTCTCTTTCAAACCATCTTGTAGATGTCAATCTGATTAAATTTTAATAAATTTCCCTCATATGATTGCAAAATCTGAATAGGATATAGTATATTATAGATGTAAAAATGTGGTTTTCTGCCCTTTTAAATAAAAAAACGGCAGACTGCAGAGATTTTTGACTTTAACCAGACAGGAAGTGATCCTATGAAAATAGAACGTATCAATGAAAACCAGATCCGCTGCACTCTCAGCAACTTCGACCTGAGCGTCCGGAACATGAACCTCGGTGAACTCGCCTATGGAAGCGAAAAAGCCCGCAATCTTTTCCGCGAGATGATCCAGCGCGCCGCCAACGAGGTCGGTTTCGATGCCGAGGATATCCCGCTTATGGTCGAGGCGATCCCGATGGCAAACGAGAGTGTCATGCTGATCATCACCAAAATGGAAGATCCGGAAGAACTGGATACCCGCTTCTCCAAGTTTTCACCGGAAGAGGATGAGAACGATAATGGCTGGGGAAATCTCACCGCGGAGGTGCTGGAAGGCGCTGACGGTCTGATCAATATCCTGACTCAGAGCGGAATCTTGAAACCGGAGGGCGAAAAAGCTCCGGCTGCCCCGGCCGCGTCCGCAAACGGTCCGCAGGAAAAACCGGAGTCAAAGAATCCGGCACAGTTTACAAGGATCTACCAGTTTTCATCCCTGGATCTCGTCTGTGAGGCAGCCAGACAGACCGGCGCTGTTTTTAAGGGAAGCAGCGTTCTCTATAAAAATCCGGAAAACGGAGTCTTTTACCTGATCCTAAAAAAGGAAGATGACAGCGAGATCTCCTTCAACCGGATCTGCAATACGCTCTCCGAGTACGGAACAAGATTAAAAGGCGATGCGGCAGCGTCCGGCGCTTATTACGCGGAACATTATGATGTGATCGTGAAGAAGGACGCGCTGAAGGTGCTGCAGAACCTGTAGACGATAATTTGAAGCTGATCTGATGATCAAACAGGGCATCCGTGGGTGACTGCATTTTGCAGAATCTCACGGATGCCTTTATATATGCGCAATCTGATTTTCCAAAACACCTTTGAATTTTCCAGTCCTTGGTATCTGTAACATATGAGACCTGCTGCCTGCAGCTTCTTTCAGGCATATAACAACGAAAAAAGGACCGTAATCCAGGAATTTCTTTCTGAATCACAGTCCCTCTTACATTCTCCGACCTTTCTCACAGCCAGCAAACCGAACCTCTTTCGAGCGGTCACATACATTACTGCTGCTTCTGAGCCAGATACTCGTTAATTACACTTACAAGTTTTTCTACCGGAATTCCGTGAACCATGCAAGCCTCTTCCAGAGACTCCATCTGAGAAGACGGGCATCCGATGCAGTGCATTCCAGCGCCCATTAAGATCTGAGCCATATTCTCATCAACCTGAAGAAGCTCACCAATGAGCATTTCTTTTGAAATCTGCATGATAAATCCTCCTTTCACCTTCGAAATCTGCCGAGGGCAATTTTCTACGATTGTTTCCGGCATAACAGGCATATTGCCACGCATGCCAGCATATCGAGAGTATAATACTTTTTTTGTTTCTTGGCAAGGTGGTTTTGTAAAATCTGCTGCAGCCGATCTCTCAAACTACGTTTTCAGGCGCAAGACCGCCTGGTGAATTTCCACCCGTGCGAGTAACACGAAACTAACTCCGGTTATGCCCGTCTAACCGCATGTTTACTGGGTTTTTGTTCCTCATTAGGTACATTTTTTCACGATTTTCCCCTTGAATAATTTGGCCGTTTATTATAGAATGAAAGAAATAAACAAAGGAGGTATTTTGTCATGGCATATGTAATTAGCGATAGCTGCGTTAGCTGCGGTACTTGTGCTGGTGAATGTCCGGTAAACGCTATTTCTCAGGGAGCTGGTCAGTACGAAATCGACGCTGATACTTGCATCAGCTGTGGTACTTGTGCTGGTGTCTGTCCGACAGGCGCAATCAACGAGGGTTGATCACAAACGCAAACTAATACATAAAAGCCGTTGTTCCCATCAGGACAGCGGCTTTTTGATTTTAAAGTTTATTTCCATTCCTTCCAAATTTCTTTTTACGAAAGATCGACGGCAAAAACGGCGCTTTCGCCGCCGCGGCTTCCGCCCGTCCCTTATTCTCCTTCTGGTAGAGCCGGATCGTTTCATCCAGCTGTCGGAACCGCTCTTCGTCCCTCTCATCCGCCACCCGCATCAGGTAGTCGATCTCCTTCAGCACCTTATCATTCACCATCCGGCTGATATCCTGGCTCAGCTTCTCGTTGTTCTCCTCGATGGCCTGTCCGATCATCTGTGTGAGAAATTCCTTGAACTGCTCCGCCTTTTCCCGGTTCATGAGCTCCGTGGCCTCTCCCGGATCCAGTTTTTCCAGGTCTTTCTTCTCCTGCTCCGTACACTCCTTCAGTGCCGCCATAACGTCCTCCTCAAGAATATCCGTGGGCGCCACCGACTCCCCCTCCGCATCCAGCGTCTTCGCTAACGCCGTCTTGATCGCCTTCAGCTGATACCCCTTTTCCTTCAATTCCTTGATCTGTTTAAAAAGACGGATATGAAAATCCGTATAATACCGATGTCCCATCTCGTTGCGCGGAATGTTCATCTCCAGCTCCTCTTCCCAGTACCGAAGTACATGAGATTCCACATCAACCTTTTTCGAGGCATCGGAGATCAGATAATGTGTTTCTGACATGGTCGTCCTCTTCCTTTCACATAATTTTCGCCGCAGTTCATATAATACATAAGCTGTGACTGTTTTTGCCGATGCTTTGTATTCTAGATCAGCAAAATTCCTTCTGGTTTTACAGCATGTCCGCAAACCGCATCTGCCTGCAAAACAGTTATCAGATTGTTAATAATATATGTGAGGGCTGTCCCCAATATGACAAAAGCGCCCGCCTCCGATGAAATTCCTTTAAATTTCATTCGAAGGCAGGCGCAGACCACGCATCTACTGCTGCTCTTTCGCAATATTCACAAACCGGGTCAGTTCCGGTTTCCATCCGAGATATACGGTTCCGATCGGACCATTACGCTGTTTCGCGATGATAACTTCCGCCGTATTCGGGTTATCCGTATCTTTATTATAATAGTCATCACGGTACAGGAACATAACAACGTCGGCATCCTGCTCGATGGCACCGGACTCTCGAAGGTCCGAAAGCATCGGCCGGTGATCCGTTCTCGTCTCGCATGCACGCGATAACTGGGACAGGGCGATGACCGGGACGCTTAACTCTCTGGCGATGGCCTTTAAGGATCTTGAGATCTCGGAGATCTCCTGCTGACGGTTGTCCCCGTTCTTTCCGCTGCCGGACATCAGCTGCAGGTAGTCGATCATCACGAGGTCGAGACCATGTTCCAGCTTGACTTTCCGGCATTTGGAACGAAGTTCCATGATGGAGATACCAGGCGTATCATCGATGACGAGCTTGGAGCTTCCGATGGTTCCAATACCTTCCACGACGGCATCCCAGTCGGCATCCGTCAGGGTACCGGTACGGAGCTTCTGGGAATCCACGTTGGACTCCATGGACAGCATACGGTTTACCAGCTGTTCCTTCGACATCTCCAGGCTGAAGATCAGGCAGGTCTTCTGTCTGCGGACCGCGATATAATCGGTAATATTCAATACGAACGCCGTCTTACCCATAGACGGACGGGCTGCGATCAGGATCAGATCCGACGGCTGAAGTCCGGACATTCGGTAGTCCAGGTCGATAAATCCCGTTGGAAGACCCGTTACCGTGGATTTTGAGCGTGTCGCCTGCTCGATCTTATCAAGAACATTTAACGCAACCTGACGAATCGGCACGAAATCGCCGGACGCGCGGCTCTCTAAGAGGTTGAAGATCTGCTTCTCCGTGTCAGCGAGGATCACTTCCAGGCTGTCCTTTCCAGCGTAACAGTTGTTGGCGATCTCCTCGTTGATCTTGATCAAGCGGCGGAGAACCGCTTTCTCATGGACGATTGTTGCGTAGGAGCGAACGTTCGCGGAGGTCGGGACCGTCGCTAAGATATCACGGACAAAGTCCAGACTGCACACCTCCGGCGGGACATCCTTTTCCTTCAGTCTGTCCTGAAGCGTAACCAGGTCCACCGGTTTTCCCTCATTGAACAGCTCCACCATGGTATCAAACATGATCCCATACTGCCGCTGATAAAAATCGTCCGCAACCACGATCTCCGACGCTGCGATAATCGCGTCCCTGTCCATCAGCATGGAACCGATCACCGACTGCTCCGCCTCAACGCTGTGCGGCAAAACCCTTTTTACTAACGCTTCTTCCATCTGTCCGATTTCCTCTCTGTACGTCTCTGTCTATAACTTCACACGGCTTCTGCATATATTCTGCAGAAGCCGTTTTCTTTCACATTCTCAGGCCGGAACCTCTACGCGGCTCCCTGTCTTGAATTTCAACTGCCGTTGTCCGTCCTGCGCACATGGCAGCCACTCAGTTCTTACGCCTCAACGACCTTCACGCTGAGTCTTGCTGTTACTTCTTTATGAAGCTTGATCGGAACCTCAAAGCTTCCGATGCTCTTGATCGGCTCCGGCAGAACCATTTTCTTCTTGTCGATGTCAAGCTTTAACTGGTCCTTCGCTGCCTTTGCGATCTCCTTTGTGGAGACGGAACCGAATGCGCGTCCGCCCTCACCAGCTTTGATAGAAACGGTTACGGACAGTTTGTCGATCTCCTCCGCAAGCTTCTTCGCGTCAGCAAGCTGCTCCGCGGCGATCTTCTCCGCGTTTGCCTTCTGAAGCTTTAAGTCGTTTAAGTTCTTGGATGTCGCCTCGACACCAAGCTTTTTCGGAAGGATAAAGTTTCTCGCGTATCCGTCATTTACCTTTACGACCTGGCCTTTTTTGCCAAGTGCCTTTACATCCTCTAATAATACAACTTCCATCTTAAATTTCTCCTTTCTCCAGCATCATGTCAATGACGCCTTTCACCTTCTCCTTGGCCTCCTCAATGGTCGCTCCAGGGAGCTGCGCGCCTGCGATCGTTCTGTGTCCGCCGCCGCCCAGTTTTTCCATCATGACCTGGACATTGACTTCATCGATCGATCTCGCGCTGATGTATATCTTTCCTTCATATGGGGTCAGAACGACAGACGCCTTCATTCCCACAATGTCAAGAAGCTCGTTTGCAGCCTGTGCACCTACCACTGTCGGGCTCTCTACGCCCTCTGCCGGGCACACGCTGATGGCAAAGTACTTTTTATAGACCTCTGCCTGGCGGACCGCCTCAGCTCTCGCTTTGTAGTCCTCCATGCTGTCACGGAACAGTTTCCGGACTCTCGTCACGTCCGCTCCGTTTCTTCTGAGGAATGCCGCCGCCTCAAAGGTGCGAACTCCTGCCTGGTTTGTAAAATTGTTTGTATCGATCACGATTCCCGCGTACATGGCGTCCGCCTCCGGGGATTTGATCCGGATGCTGTCGGCAACGTACTGTAAGATCTCAGCAACCAGCTCGCAGGCTGATGACGCGTAGGGCTCTACATAGGACAGAGTCGCGTTTGTGATGATCTCGCTGGACTGACGGTGATGGTCGATAACAACGATCGTCTTCACGAGTTTTAAAAGGTCCGGTTCTTCTGTAATGCTCGGGCGGTTGACGTCCACAACGACAAGCGCCGTATTGTTATCCACGATATCCGCGGCCTCGCTTCCTGTGAGGAACAGGTCTTTCGGATAATCGCCGGTCTCAAAACGCTCCATCATCGGGCGCACCGAAGATGTCACTTCATTGATTACGATATGTGCTTTCTTGTTCAGGGCGGAGGCGATGCGGTACATTCCGATAGCCGCTCCGAAGCAGTCGATATCGCCGATCTTATGTCCCATGATCAGCAGGCAGTCTTTTGTCTCAAGAAGCTCTCTGAGGGCATGGGCTTTGACGCGGGCCTTGACGCGGGTCGTCTTCTCCAGCTGCTGGGCTTTTCCGCCGTAGTACTGGATCTTCTGACCGCATTTTACTACCGCCTGGTCGCCGCCGCGGCCGAGGGCCATATCGATGGCTGTGCGGGCGTAATCATAGTTCTGGCTGTAGGTATCGCCGTTCATTCCGATACCGATACTCAAGGTCACCGCCATCTCGTTTCCGATATTGACGGTCTTTACCTCCTCTAAAAGTCCAAACCGCTCTTTTTCAAGACGCGGCATATAGCACTGCTTGATCGTAAAGAAATATTTATCTTTCTCCATCTTCTTTACGATACCGTTGACCGCCGAAATATACTTATTGATCTTTCGGTCGATCAGCGCCACAAGAAGGGATCTGCGGACTTCCTCGACGCTCTCCAGCGCCTCATCGTAGTTGTCCAGATAGATCAGTCCTGCGACCATCTTCTGGTCTGTGATCGCCTGCTTGTAGTTGTAAAGTTCTGTCTCATCATAGAGATACACCGCGAGGATCTGCTGATCCGCCTCTTTTTCCTGGATCCCGGAAGCGATCTCATCCGGGCGGATCGTCACCCGCTTCATGCTCACGCGGTATTTCGACTCTCCGTACACCACATGGACCTCCATGGCATTTTCCATCTTCGCCAGGGATTCCACCGTGATCTCCTTAAAAAACAGCGTCAGGCTTTTTCCCGCGCTCTTCTCTTCCCTGGTTACCGCCTCAAAGGCGCGGTTCATCCAGAGAATTTTGCCATCCGTATCTGCGATCGCGTAAGGCAGTTCCAGGGATGCCAGAAGCTGTTTCTGACTCCAGCTGTACGCCGACGCAAAGGACACCAGACTGCCGAGAGCCCGCTTCTTTCCGTACATATACAGGGTTCCGGCACACGCCGCGTAGATCACCGTGAATGCAAGCATCACAAGTCCCGCCCTGCGTGAGATCAGGTTGACCGCAGCTCCCGCAAGAATTACCAGTGCCGTCAAAAATACCGGCCACTGAAGGTAAAGCTGCAGAATATGGCTGACCTTTTTATCATCTTTCATTCTTATCTCCTATCTGCCGCCCTGTAAAAATGGGCATAGCAAGACCATAAAAAAGAACCGACTTTGGGGATAGTATATCATAGATATGGGCATTTGTCCATGATCCGCGTAGGGCGGACATGGTGCCAGATATACCGTTACAGTTCAGAAAATTTCTACCCTATGCAATAATCCGTAAAACATTAGATATTTTTAAAATCAGTTGATAATATAGTTGAATTTGAGTATAATATAAATGAACCAGAAAGGTTTCCGTGTGGCGACACGTTAAAGCTGTACTCCGGCTGGGGAGGTTAATTACCAGTACTTTGTGATGCTCGGCAGGGCATCGAGCCCACACCAGGGAGATACGGTGAGTCCGCGTCGGGGACTTAAATTACCGGCGACTGATGATACTCGGCAGGGTATCGAGGCTGACGGCCAGCATAAAACACGCAATCGAAAAAAATGCGTCGGATGACTTTGGTTGTCCGACGTTTTTTGTTACCCAAACACTGTCAACAGGTAATTCTAATGAGCAAAAAGATAGATAAAGAAGCAATAGCAAAAGAAATATGTAAAGCTGCAAAGTTGTACAAAGAATATCTTGTCGGTAAGCGATTTGCTTATGTGTTTGACGGAAGATATATAGAGGTTTTATATAAAATTGAGAATTTCAAGCATCTGACAGGAGTTGAATGCAATATGTCAGCTAAAGATTTTTATAGAAATGCGCTGAAAAATAAACTTCAAGGATCGCAGATCTATTTTACAAATCGGCATCCCTATTCTCTGTGTAAAAGAAAAGTCAAACATTTATGTGATATTTCGATCCTGGCCGGCAGCGAAAATTTCATGCTGGAAGAAATTGTGACTGGCAGTAAAACTTATAAGTTTGGTACCACTGATTTGGAATTTTCTCTTTGCATGAATAAGGAATATGACAACAATGGGGTTGAAAAAGGAGATTGCTATATCGTTGAATCATTGAGAGATGAAGATTGCTTTAGCAAAAGCAAAACGGCGTACATAGTGACTCATATTCTATCAAAGGATAATACCACTCATACATACACAGATGTTTTATTCGTAGATCAATCATCAAGTTTACAAGAACTTCCTGATGGAATTCTAAACATAATGGACGAAACTCTCCTTGAGGACTAAGAAAATTCTCCCCCCAAAAACGACACCAACTTAAATCAGGCGGCGTCATTTTCTTAAAGTTATAAATAAGGCAACGATAAAGCAGTATTTTACGAAAGGAATTTCATCAATGAAAGCAACTGTACTCAGCGACAATATCCCCGCCGAAAACCTCGGCTGTGAATGGGGATTATCGATCTTAATTGAATATAATGGGAAAAATATACTTCTTGACGCTGGGTCATCCGGTCTTTTCTTAAAGAATGCCGATGTCCTTGGACTCAGCATAAAAGACGTGGATTTTGGCGTTCTCTCCCATGCGCATTTTGATCATGCGGACGGAATGAGCGTATTTTTTAACGCTAATCAGACTGCTCCGTTCTACCTGCGTGACGCAAGCAAAGAGGATTGTTATAAGGGGATCTGGAATTATAAGGAATATATCGGAATGCCAAAAGGAATTTTGAAGAAATATGCAGATCGAATCAAACTTGTCTCCGGAGACTTCTCTCCATGTGAGGGCGTTTACCTGATTCCGCACAAAACTCCTGGCCTGGTGAAAAAAGGGATCCGTGAACGCATGTATCTGAAAGAGAAACGCCATTGGAAACCGGATAACTTTGCCCATGAGCAAAGTCTCGTCCTCGACACTCCAGACGGTCTTGTGATCTTCAACAGCTGTTCCCACGGCGGTGCTGACAATATTATCCGAGAAGTTTCCGCAACTTTCCCAGATAAGAAAGTAAAAGCCCTGATCGGCGGTTTCCACCTTTACAACAAGACCGATGAGGAAATCCTCGCCCTCGCCGACGGAATCCGCTCCACCGGCATCTCCGAGGTTTACACCGGTCACTGTACCGGAGACCATGCTTTTGAACTGCTGAAAGGAGCTCTTGGCGAGTCTGTTCATAAACTGCATGCAGGACTTGTGATGGAATTTTGCTAGTTGCTCTCCAAACACATGAATTAATACTTCCATTAAAGAAAGCTGTAAAATTTTACGTTGAATTTTACAGCTTTCCGTATATAATATAAGTAAACGAAGAATATTAATATCCATCACAAACACTGTTTCATACAGGAAAGGAGTTGAACGAGTATGGCAAATATTCTGCCTGTATCTGATTTAAGAAATTATAACGAGGTTCTTAAAAACTGCCGTAAGGGCGAACCAGTATATCTGACTAAAAACGGTCGAGGACGTTTTGTAGTTATGGACATCGAAGATTACGAACGTAATCGTGCGGAAAAAAAGCTTCTGATAAAGCTGCAGGAGGCTGAAGAAGCAGTAAAGGACGGCGAAAACTGGCTCAGTTTAAATGAGCTGAAAGCACTTATGGGGGAATAAGATGTTGAAACTGCGGATCAATCCGATTGTTGCAAAAGATCTGAAAAATATCCGAGATTACATTGCTGAAGATAACGAAGAGTATGCTGCAAAGACAATAAATGAAATTTATAGCAAATTCGAAAATCTCCAAATATTTCCAGGCATGGGGGCAGATCTTTCTAAAAGAGTCAATTTCCAGACAGATTACAAATATGCAATCTGGGAAGATTATGTGATTATTTACAAGGTAAACAGCGAATATGTAGAGATCTACCGTGTGATAAACCGATATCAGGATATTACGCAGATCTTTAACTGATTCATAATTCGCTCTTAATTTCGGATTTATAGAGAATTAAGTAGTTTAAATTTGATGAGTTCAGTTTAAAACGGCACTGCTCCTTTCTCAGAAGCAGTGCCGTTCCCATTTTTTATTCCATCCAGGCTCCATTCGAATCTACTTTGTATCCGTCTGGAGTGACTGTATTCACGAACAAATGTCCTTTGTTCCGACCGGAAACTGGTTCTAAATAATACCATTTTCCATCGATCTTCTTCCATCCTGTTTCCATTCTGCCGAACCAGCCATCAGAAATCGGATTCAGATAGAAATAGCATCCATTCCATTTCAACCAGCCAGAAACCACATAACCATTCTTGTCAAAATAGTACCACTCTATTCGTCCCAAATATTCCAGTTCGCACCATTCATCATGCGGCCATGTACCATCTGTTCGCTGATACCACCAGCCTTTTTCATTCTTTATCCACTTTCCTGTTACTCCTCGTTTCGGTATATGGGAGGTATCATCACTGTCATCCGAACTATCCGATCCACTATCCGATGCCC
>CAVIYT010000018.1:0-3121 GCA_963646925.1 Paludibacteraceae bacterium | reverse complement strand
CTCCTTTGATGCAAACTACTAAAGTTATTTTACCATGTTCTTGAGGAAATGTGTGGAAGATTGAAACTTTTCTTCCATTTTCCGCCAAATAATGATATGATGGATACCAGCAGTATCAAACGAGAAGAGAATGGGGTCAGGATATTTGAAGATGGCCGCAGACAGACATGAAACTGGGTGCTGCATAGAAAGGTGAGCACGACGATGAATTTTATTGTACCAGCCGGTTATACTCCGGATATTGACCTGAAAGAGACACAGATCGCCATTAAGGTCGTAAAAGATTTCTTCCAGAAGGAACTTACAAAACAGTTAAATCTGACCCGAGTTTCCGCTCCGTTATTCGTAACGCCGGAATCCGGATTAAATGATAACTTAAACGGTGTGGAGCGCCCGGTAGCGTTCGACATCAAAGAAGGCGGAAGACAGGCAGAGATCGTACATTCCCTTGCGAAATGGAAACGTTACGCCTTAAAACAGTACGGTTTCCAGCCGGGTGAAGGTTTATATACCGATATGAATGCGATCCGCCGCGACGAGGACACCGACAATATCCACTCCATCTACGTGGACCAGTGGGACTGGGAAAAGGTGATCACAAAAGAGGAGAGAACCCGCGAGACTCTGGAGGAGACAGTCCGCGCTGTATATAAGGCCTTAAAGATCACAGAGGACTATATGGCATACGAGTACGACTATATCGGCCGTGTTCTCCCGGAGCACATCGAGTTTATCACTTCCCAGGAGCTTGAGGACCGCTATCCGGACCTCACCCCGAAGCAGAGAGAGTACGAGATCGTAAAGCTTCACGGTGCCGTATTTATCGAGCAGATCGGCGGAAAGTTAAAATCCGGAGAGCCGCATGATGGCCGCGCGCCGGACTACGATGACTGGAAATTAAACGGCGATATTATCGTTTACTATCCGGTTCTCGATATTGCTTTAGAGTTAAGCTCCATGGGTATCCGTGTGGATGAGATCTCCCTGCACGAGCAGTTAAAGACAGCAGGCTGCGAGGAGCGCGAGAAACTTGCGTTCCAGAAAGCGTTATTAAACGGTGAGCTTCCGTACACCATCGGCGGCGGTATCGGACAGTCCCGTATCTGTATGTTCTTCTTAAGAAAAGCCCATATCGGCGAGATCCAGTCTTCCTTATGGCCGGATGAGGTCCGCGAGGAAGCGAAGAAGGCGGGAATTCCGCTGCTGTAAGCAATCGGCAAATGTGGCCTGGCAGATACAGGCGGCCAGAGACGATTCTGTTTAAATAATCATAAGAACGACCCCGGCGGCGAAAGCTTGACCGGTATTAAATATTCAGGAAAACAGTTACGGTCCACAAAGGTGTGTGCGGTAACTTTTCCTGCTTATGGAGGTAAAAAATGGCAAACGAACGATTGAGGGAACTCAGAACCCTGATGAGAGTGAGACATGTGGACGCGTACTATGTTCCGTCCTCTGATTTCCATGATTCCGAGTATGTGGAGGACTATTTCAAATGCCGCGCGTTCCTGTCCGGCTTCACAGGCTCCGCGGGAACCATGGTGATCACTGAAGGCTTTTCCGGCATGTGGACGGACGGAAGATACTTTGTACAGGCAAAGAAAGAGCTGGAAGGCCAGGACACCCGCCTGATGGCCATGGGGGAAGAGGGCGTGCCGACGGTCGAGGAATACCTGATGGACCATGTGCCGGAAGGCGGTGTCTTAGGTTTTGACGGCCGCGTGGTAAATACAGCCCAGGGCAGAAGATTTGAGTCCATGATGGCAGAAAAGCATGCCACACTTTCCGTGGAATATGACCTTGCGGGAGAAGTGTGGGAAGAGCGTCCGATCATTCCGGCTCCGGAAGTATGGGTTCTGGATGTGAAATACGCAGGCGAGACCGTATCAGAAAAGCTTGCCCGCCTCAGAGCAGCCATGAAGGAAAAACATGCGACGGTACACATCTTATCAAGCCTCGACGATGTGGCATGGCTCTTCAATATCCGGAAAAATTCCGATGACGGAAACGTTCTTGCCCCGGCATTTGCGCTGATTACGGAAGACGAGGCGAGACTCTTTATCGCCAGCCGGAAGTTCTCCCCGGAACTTCGCGCCTACTTTGAGGAGAACCACGTCCTGATCGAAAAATATGACGCGATCTACGACGCCGTGGCGGAGCTTAAGGACGAGACGGTCCTCTTAGAGCCGGAGAAGGTAAACTTCGCCCTCTATAAGAAAATTGACGCCTCCAACCGCGTTGTGGAGGCGATGAACCCGACTTCTCTTATGAAGGCAGTGAAGAACCCGGTTGAGATGGAAAACCTCCGCAAAGCCCATTTAAAGGACGGCGTGGCGCTGACAAAATTCCTGTACTGGATGAAGAAGAACGCCGGAAAGGTGGCCCTCACCGAGACAGAGGCAGCGGAACGCCTGGAAGATTACCGCAAGGCCCAGGAAGGTTACCTGGGACCGAGTTTCACGACGATCTCCGCTTTCGGTTCCAACGCCGCGATGTGCCACTACCACGCGACAAAAGAGCAGGAGAGTCCGGTGGGAACAGACGGATTCTATCTGGTGGACTCCGGCGGACAGTACTATGAGGGAACCACGGACGTCACAAGAACCATCGCCATCGGAAATGTGACGGACGAGATGAAGGAACATTTCACCTTAGTCATGATGGGAATGCTCCGCCTGATGAACGTGAAGTTCTTATACGGCTGCCGCGGATTAAACGTGGACTACCTTGCGAGAGGACCACTCTGGGAGAGAGGTCTGGACTTCAACCACGGAACAGGACACGGCGTCGGCTTTTTATCCGCTGTCCATGAGCGTCCGAACGGCATCCGCTGGCGCATCGTTCCGGAGCGTCAGGATTCCTGCGTTCTGGAAGAGGGAATGCTCACATCCGACGAGCCGGGCCTTTACATCGAGGGCAGCCACGGAATCCGTACCGAGAACCTGTCCCTCTGCAGAAAAGCCGAGAAGAACGAGTATGGCCAGTTCATGTGCTTTGAGAACATGACATTTGCGCCGATTGATCTCGACGCGGTGGACATTTCCGTGATGGAGCCGTCCGATGTGAGAAGACTGAACGCGTACCATAAGGAAGTTTACGAGAAACTTTCACCGTATATGAC
>CAVIYT010000017.1:0-8336 GCA_963646925.1 Paludibacteraceae bacterium | reverse complement strand
GGGCCGCTGTGCCGACGCGATCCTCACAAACAACGGCATTCCGCATATCAGTATTTATATTACCGCACCGATCGAGCAGAGGATCCACCGCGCGATCGAGGTAAACAACGGACTTGACCGGAAAAAGGCGCGTCACTTTCTGAAAAAACTTGACAAAAAACACGCCCATTATTATAATTTCTATACTGGAAGAAGCTGGGGAAACGCGAACAACTACGATCTCTGCATCAACAGCGCAAGCTACGGAATCGACGGTACGGTTGATTTCATTCTGAAGATGATCGATCGCGATAAGGATAAGAAAGAGTCAAAATAAATCCCAGTATAAATGGACTCCCGGCGTTAAGCCGGACAACATAAACAGCATTATAATGCCTGGCTGACGAAGCCAGGCATTTTGTCTGACAGAAACAGGACGATGAATTTCACAAAGAGAAAGGATCAACATCATGCAGCTTGATATGACAAAAGGAAAACCGCTGCCGATCATTCTGCGGTTCACGATCCCATTGATGATCGGAAACGTATTCCAGCAGCTCTACAATATGGCCGACACGATCATCGTCGGCAGATTTGTCGGTGCCGGGGCACTTGCCGCGGTAGGTTCCACGGGAACGATCATGTTCCTGACAACAGGATTCGCCCAGGGAATCACCGCCGGATTTTCGATCCTGACGGCGATGAAGCTTTTGAGCTACCCGTTAGCATGCTTTGCGGATCCGGCGGCGTGGATCGCGGCGGCGGTATTTACGGGTGTTTCCTATCTGTTTGTGATAAAGAAAATCGAGAGATCGCTCGGTGAAAAGACAGCTTAAAGGAAAAAATATTTAACAGAGATGATCATAGACATCTTTGATCTGCTGTGTATCAGGCAGAAACTGTCGGCGGCAGATTTTGTAAGTGACATTTTATTTGACAGCTTTGGACGACTGGGAGGAAGAACAGAATGAGAAGTACAAGATTTATGGCACTGGTACTGTCTGTGATGATGGTACTGACAACAATGTTTAATGGCGTGACGGTCTATGCGGACAGCCTGGAGATCGGCTGGATGTTTAAGAGTGATAGCCAGGTGGCATCCGCATCGGATTCCGAGAAGGCAGTGACGGAGGAAGAACTCTATGAACTGTCGGACGAGGGAAAACTTACGAAGGCAGTTTTAACGGGAATCGGTGCTATCGAACCGCAGGAGATGATCGATGTAGAGAAGTACATCGATTTCACCTGTATTGCGGACGATGAGGATGATCAGGTCCACACGGATCTGAAGGACTATGTGATGAATGATCTGCAGATCTCAGGTCTGAAGCCGGGTTCTCTGGAGAATGCGGCGCCGAAGACCATCTCCTGCAATGGACATAATCATATGTACCGAAGGGCGGTCGTTGGAAATACACCGGTCTACTATGCAGGTGTCCTGAATGTGGACGGAAATGACTATGTGTACTATGTGACAAGTCAGAGGAATACGGACCGGACCGTGTATTCCGTATTGAAGGAAGGAGAGATGATCGATCTCGTCTATGTACATAAGAATGCTTATGAAATCGGGTATGAACTTGTAAAGGAAGGAACAGGTATAGATTCTGCCCTGACTTTGGATGAGGTTTTTGGTGAAGACCGTATTGAGGTTGTAGAGGATAAGGGGAGCTACACATTTCAGGTACAGATCCCAAGAGGATATACGGCGGCTGTGGAGGTCATTGATGAGGACGGAACAGGAAGACGCGCGTCATTGACCGGGACCAGCAGAACGCTTGGCGAGATGATCCAGTATAATGATGAGCCGACAGAAAATAAGGTTACGAGAAAAAATGGCAGTCCGGAGACAATGATCCTTAAAGGAACATATGAAGTTGATCAGGTCGGATGCAGCCAGAAAGTCCTTGTTTCATATAAGAAAGTAACGGAATTTAAGTTCAGCGCGGCAGCATGGCTGAAGACGGTCTATGCAAATGGATATGAGACAAGAATTACGAATACGACAGAAGAGGGGATTTTTGGTGGAAGCCATTCCTATACATGGACCTTTACCGGAAATTCGACGAGCGGAAGCACATTTGAAATGAACCAGCTGGAACTCAACGGTGAGGCCATCGAAATTCCGATGGTGACCATGCAGGATACGCAGACAGTGACAAATAAGACTGTACTGTCGACGGGAACCGAAGTGACGGTTTCTGTGCGGTCCAATAGCGGACAAAACGGAAGTTCCGCGGAACGGTATTATACGGTGCAGATCGACAATTGCTATGAGGACATCACGGTTTCCGGCGGAAACATGGTAGGACACCAGCATAAAGAGATCGCAGTGCGCCGCATGATCGGTGTCTCGGCACAGTACGCAAAAAACGGAACAGCACCATCGGCAGAGAACGGCTGGTCGGAGATCGAATCAGATTCCCTTATTGTCCGGAAAGGCGAATATGCCAATAATGATACGTTCCGATTTAAGACAGATATCGGTTATGGAAAACCGAATATCAGGATCCTCCCGAAAGACGCGCTGACAACATTGCAGGAGAATGGCAGCGGCAGTTATATCGAGTACCTCTACTATTCCAATTCAGAAGCAGGGGAAACAGTTCAGACGTATGATTCCTGGATTCCGTCCTATGATGGAAATTATTATTTCAGAACAACAGCGGCGTTGAAGGAATATATGGAACATTCCGATGCCCAGGGCGTTGTTCTCCTCGAGATCCAGGGCATTCCGACGAAGGTCGGCGTCGATTATATCTCCGGAGGCGGTCTGATGGATGAGAGCGGAAAGCTTATCTCCCCGAATCCGGCGAACATCGTCAATATGCCGGGATTTGATGACGGCGGAGCAGACGGTTACAATACGGTAAACAATGTTCATGTGCCGATCTCCTCAACGGTTCCGAGAGACTTAAGCGGAAACTTTGAGTTTGCCTGCTGGCAGGTTGTCAAAGTGGGCCAGGATGGAAGTTTAGGAGAACTGAAAGAGGATGCCACTTACGCGCCTGGGCAGAGCGCACACCTGACAGAGGAATCTTTCCAGGAGCTCTCCGACTGCTATCACTGGGATGAGACGAAAAACAGGACCGTATTTACGCTTCAGGCTGTCTGGAAGAACGAAAATGTGGACACGCCGATCAGCTGCGTTGTTCACTACTATGCAGATGGTCAGGAGATCGGCGCGGAGACCCATACGGCGAACAAGGGCGCAACGATCATCGTGGACGCATGGAAAGCGGACAATGAAAGCCTGTCTGACGCGATGGAATCGATCCTCAGCGGAAATAACTACTCAGGAAAAGACTATACCGAAAATGGAACAAAGCGCTATATCATAGACCGGGCGCAGAGTACCGAGGTAGTGGATGATTTGCAGCTGGATAATAATACCCTGAAGGTATATTTTGTCACAGCGGATACGGAGTGGAATATTCAGAAGCAGTGGATCTTCGCGGCGGCATCCGGGCAGTCGGAAGCTCCGGCAGATGAGATCCGGGCACAGATCCAGAGAAAAACAGACGATATGTCAGAGTGGGAAAACGTTCCGGAGAGCGACGGCGGTGTGATCACACTGGAAGTCGGCGAAAACTGGGAGGCGGAGACAGGAGAACTTCCAATCTACGCTGCTGATGATGTGGCAAGACCGTACACATACAGGATCGTTGAATTAAATGGCGCTGGAGAGGCTGTCCTGGATGGCAGTACGGTGGATTTTGGTGAAGCTGCGTCAAATCCATCATCGAAGAGAACATTCCTGGTCAATTACCAGAAACAGGGCGATACCTGGACGATCTTAAACGCAGAGACGCCGACGGGTGCCTTAAAAGTCAGCAAAACGGTGTCCGGTGCCCAGGGAGACACGGAAAGAGAGTGGAACTTTACTGTGACGGAAAATCTGGAAAACGGCGACGAACCGGTGGATGGAACCTTTGGCGGAATGGTCTTCCATAACGGCACCGCGGAAGTTTCATTAAAGCATGGGGAGAGCCTGATTGCAGTGGGACTTCCGGCAGGCAGCAGTTTTACTGTGACTGAGAAGGAAGCGAACGCGGACGGTTACGTGTCAACCTGCAACGATACCGCGGTGGACAGCCAGGGCCGGGAATTTACGATCACCGCGGACCGCACGGTTACAGCGGATTTCCACAATAAAAAAGATTTGTCGAAGGTCAGCGTTTTCCTTCATGGTGTGAAGTTTGTAAATCTCACGACACCGTCTGATGCGCAGAAGTATACATTCTACCTGAA
This sequence comes from Paludibacteraceae bacterium, assembly GCA_963646925.1. GTDB lineage: Bacteria > Bacillota > Clostridia > Lachnospirales > Lachnospiraceae > Pilosibacter. The sequence goes on along the minus strand of CAVIYT010000017.1, from coordinate 4,106 downwards.
GGACGCGAGCGGACGCCAGATCCAGGCGGTTCAGAACAATAAGGCGCAGATCGACTTTCAGGAGCTTGAGTTTTCTGAGACCGGGGATTATATTTATTATATCATGGAGGCAAACGGAGGAGACAAGAATGTCCAGTACTCGGAGCTTGTCTATGAAGCTGATGTCCGTGTGGAGGAAGTCCGGAATTCTGATGGGAACAGCTTCCAGGCGTCTGTGACATACAAGGTTCCAGGCGGTGGAAACGTGGCGTTGCCGGAGTTTAAGAATGAGGTAAATACGGATACGCTTACATCCGTGAGAGTCGTAAAACACTGGAATGACAGCGAGAATGCGGAACGTCCGGATGCGGTATGGTTTCAGCTCTATAAGACGGTGGACGGGGAACATATCGCGGAAGGTGATCCGGTATCCGTGAGCGCGGATTCCAACGGAATCTGGTCCTACACCTGGGAGAATCTCAATAAGGATACGGTCTGGGATGTGGAGGAGATCAATATTCCGGATGGATACGAGATCGAGTCCAGGTATGAGGAAGACAATGAATGGACGATCACGAACCGACTGAAACCGGCTGATCCGCCGGCGGTGACATCTGTGACAGTACAAAAGGTCTGGGACGATGAAAACAGTGAGAAGCGTCCGGCATCCGTGAGCGTGCAACTCTATAAAGATGGAGACGCTTACGGTGAGGCAGTGACACTTACTGCGGATGAAAACTGGACCTGCACCTGGGATGATCTCGACGCGGCGGCATCATGGACCGTGGATGAGGCGGAAGTCCCGGAGGGATATGAGAGAAAGATCGTGTCGGAAGGAAACTCCTGGACGATCACGAACAAGCTGAAGGCGAGTGAGATTCCGAAACCGATGGATACGGTGTCTGTCACGGCAAATAAGGTCTGGGAGGACGCGGATGACGCGAAGCGGCCGGACTCCGTAAAGTTCCAGCTTTACCGGGATGGGGAAGCTTACGGCAATGCGGCCGAAGTGACACAGGATCAGGGATGGCGGTATGTCTGGACTGGTCTTGAGAAAGATCATGTGTGGACGGTGCAGGAAGCGGAACCAGTTGACGGATATAAAGTCTCCGTCGGACATGACGGAGATAACTGGGTGATCACAAACACGAAAATATCCTCCGGAGATCACTCGGGAGATCACTCGGGAGATCACTCCCAGGGCAGCGATTCCGATGATTCGGACGATAACAGCGGCAGCCGTCACCCGAGTACGATCGTTGTGGATAACAACAGGACAGCAGTGGCGGATGCCTCTTCCCAGAAGGGAACGGATCCGGCCTCTGCTGACGCGGATGGAAAAGCGGGAAAAAGCGCAAATGTGGTCGCTCCGCCGGATTCGTTTGTAAAGAGCGGACGCCCGACACCTGACAGCGCGGATGCGGCAGTAGCGGACGAAAACAATATGAGAAAGAAGAACGGAAACGTCCCTGAGACCGGTGATGTGACACATGGCTATCTGTGGTTTTTACTTGCGGGAATTTCCCTCACTGGTCTTCTGGCACTGATACTCGGAAAGGAGCACTCTGACAGAAGGAGAAAGAGCTGATGGCAGAAGGAAAAAAGAAGAAAAAAAACCCATGGTGGTACAAATTAGGGATCCTGGTGTTCGGAGCGGTGTTCTGCGTCTCCGCCTTTATGGCGGGCCGGGATTACCTGGAGGCGAAGAAGGAAGCGGAGGCGTTTGACAGTTTAAGTAAGCTTGCAGCAGAGTACGCGGCAGATGAAGTTCCGACGGACCTTGCGGGGGCCGCGGATGAGATGGATCCGGAGAAGGCGGCAGAATGGGCGGAACTCTTAAAGGAGGCGGCTGGTTACGCGGCGCTTAAGAATGAGAACTCCGATTACGTCGGCTGGCTCAAAATCCCGGACACCCGGATCGATTACCCGGTGGTGGACCGGGAGGACGATCCGGAGTATTATCTTCACCGGGCGTTTAATGGTTCCAAGTCATTCGGCGGAACCCTGTTTCTCGGCGAGGCGTCCGGCGTGGACACGAAATGCCTGATCATCTATGGCCACAACATGAAAAATGGGTCCATGTTCGGAACCCTGGATTACTACAAAAAGGCGGATTACTGGAAGGAACATCCGATCATCCGCTTCTATGTTGACGGGAAACCGCGGACTTATGAGATCTTCGCGGCGGTGGAGACGAAGGTGCTCTATGAGGGTGAGAGCGGATTCAAGTATTACCGCTATGACGGGGATATTTCTGAGGAGAAATACGGGGAGTTGGTCAACTGGCTTCGAGGACATTCCGACTATGACACGGGAATTGTTCCGGAGTATGAGGAGCAGATCCTGATGCTGTCGACCTGCAGTTACCATACGAAAAATGGCCGGTTTGTTGTAGCGGCGAGACGGGTGGCGGAGCCGTAAACTTTGGTCACTGCGTGCGGCAGACAGCTTTTGGCAGCAGGACGGTATCTGTTGATTAGAAACAGAGAAAATGAAAATGCCTTCTGGGGAAACTCAGGAGGTATTTTTCATTAGCAGAAAATCCAGCTGGGACTTCCTGCTGATGAAAAAGGGCAAATAACTTGACATGGCGGGTGGTCTGGGGTATTCTCAGAACTAGACAGATCCGGATTCGGAGAAAGGAAAATGGAGTTATGGCAGAGAAAATTTTGATCGTTGTGGATATGCAGAAAGATTTTGTGAACGGAAGTCTCGGAAGCAAGGATGCGGAGGCGATCGTTCCGGCGGTCGTAAAGAAAGCGAGAGAGTTTGACGGGGACCTGATCTTTACGAAGGACACACATTTTGAGAACTATATGGACACCCAGGAAGGACATATGCTTCCGGTTCCGCATTGCATGAAAGGAACAGACGGCTGGAACCTGATCCCGGAGCTTGAAGAAATCGCTGTGGAGCGTGATGCTGCGACTTACGAGAAGATCACCTTCGGATGTCCGGAGCTGGCGGAAGACCTTCTTGAGAGAAATAAGAAGACACCAATCGAAGCCGTCGAGCTTGTGGGACTCTGCACCGATATCTGCGTGGTTTCCAACGCGCTTTTGATTAAGGCGTTCCTCCCGGAGACACCGATCTACGTGGATTCCGCGTGTGCGGCAGGCGTGACGAAGGAGAAACATGAGGCAGCCCTGGAGACCATGAGAAGCTGCCAGATCGTGGTGAAATAAGGTTTTTCCCTTGTGAGCGTTTGAAAAGCATGATAATATAAATGTAACAGGGAAGATGGTCGTGGCTGTGGAAGGAGGCGGCAGAGATGAGAAAGCTGGATGTTCCGGTTGGTGTGTCGAATTTTAAAGAGATTCGGGAAAAAGGGTATTACTACATCGATAAATCTGGGCTGATTGCCGAACTTCTGGATCATAGAGGGATAAAAGTCACGTTGATTACCCGCCCGCGCCGTTTTGGAAAGACGCTGGGCATGAGTATGCTGGAAAACTTCTTTGATATTCGTAAGAACAGCAGAAAACTGTTTGATGGACTTGAAATTTCAAAGAGACAGAATCTATGCGCTGAATGGATGAATCAGTATCCGACGATTTTTATTTCGTTTAAAAAAGTAGATGGTCTGACATTTACGAGTGCATATGAGATGCTGAAATCGGTGATTTATGAGCTGTATAATGAGCATCTTTATCTATTGGATGATAAAGACGCTACAGAATACCAAAAAAAAGTATTCTCGAATATAAGCAGAGGACATGCATCTGAAACAGAGATTAAGGAAAGTTTGTCAGTTCTGATTAATATGATGCGCAACTATTATGGAAAGCCCGTCGTACTTCTTATGGATGAGTATGATGTTCCAGTCGCTAAAGCGAACAGCAATGGTTATTATAATGAAATGCTGGAAATCATGAAAGGTCTGATGCAGACATTAAAGGATAATCAGGCGCTCATATTCGCGGTAGTGACAGGCTGTCTGAAAATCGCCAAAGAGAGCATATTTACAGGAACCAACAATTTTACCACAGATTCGATTAACGATGCTCGACTGAGTGAGTATTTTGGCTTCACACAAAAAGAGGTGGATCAGCTTCTCAGTGACCTGGATGCCTCTGATCAGTCGGAGAAGATAAAAGCATGGTACGATGGGTATCACTTCGGTGACT
>CAVIYT010000016.1:10758-15344 GCA_963646925.1 Paludibacteraceae bacterium | reverse complement strand
CCAGGTATCCTATACCAGCCGCCATATCAAGGAAAACAATCCGACGGCGGAAGAACTGACAGAATGGTATCACAGAAGCGGACTCCCGTTAAAGAAATTCTTTAACACCAGCGGACTAATCTACAAATCCATGGGATTAAAGGATAAACTTCCGACTATGAGCGAGGAAGAACAGATCAAGCTTCTCGCGACGGACGGCATGCTCGTAAAGCGTCCGTTAGTGATCGGTGATTCCTTTGTTCTCACCGGATTCAAGGAAGCAGACTGGCAGGAAAAGCTAGGGTGATGGACGCCCTGGCTTTTTTCCTGCTGCAAGAAATAACCAGATTCCGCCAATCAGCAAAAACAGAATTCCTATGCTGACCGTGATCGTTGTGACATGGCCTTCCAGCCACTTTAAGATCTGATCGATCATACTGTTTCTGGCTGAAAGATCTGGTTCCGCATTTTCGGATGTCTCAGGGACTGCAGAGATCTGAATCTCTGTCTCTTCCGCAATCTCACTCTCCGTTTCCGGAATAACTTCTTCATAGATCCCAATATACTGCTTTCCCTCAATATCCGGCGTGCGGATCTGCCCGCCGTATTTTGCCTTTACGCTGCGAATCAGCTTGCTTCCGCCAGCTGTCGCGTTTCTGCATATTACATCCCCGTCTTCATACGGTTCTCCGTCCCATTCCACATGATCTACCCGGTAATATTCCTTCGAAAGTCCCACAAGCTCCAGAAGTTCCGCTCCGTAATCAGAAAGATCTGCGTCACCTGGAATCTCCATATCTCCAAGATAAAAGGAATCTGACCCATACCCGGATACTGTGACCGGAAAAGTAAAAGTTTCCGACCACTCTCTGGATACTTCCTCCACATTCACGATGGAAAGTTCCCTCTCGAACTCAACTCCCGATTCTTCGTCGATCAGAGGAACGTCCGCTGTATCCGGCACTGTGTCATCCCCTTCCAGGTCATAGGTGATCGTTACCTGGGCATAGGTGTTCTCTCCTTCCTTTTTCGCGTTCCGGATCCTCGTCGATACAAGACGGTATTCCTTTCCATCCATGCTCTTTGTCTCTTCCGGGATAAAAGTTTCTCCGTTTTCCGTAAAGACTGGGCTTTCATAGGTCAGAGTCTCTTTTTCCGCGTTTTCTTCCGTGTTCTCTTCCGCAAAGGACGTCATCGAGAATAGAACACAGAGGCAGATTGTCCCGACGATTTTACTGATCTTTGTAGTTCTCTTTATGTTTCTCTTCGTACTACTTTTTATTTTTGTTTTTATCTCTCTCTCCGTCTTTCTCTTCCTCCTCTTTTTTCACATGCAGATACCAAAGTCCGATAAATCCGACAAACAGACCAATTACCGCAAACTCCAGTTTCCGGTCATCTCCAGTTTCTGGTGTTCTTACACTGGTCTTATCTCCCTGGTGGACTTTTCCGGTTCCATTTCCGGAAAAATTCCGCTCATACCGTGCGGTGATGATGCCATGTGTCTTTTCTTTTTCCGTCTCCTCCTCAGTTTCCGGTTCTGTCCACTCTGCCTCTACCGGCTTTTTCGGCCGGTCATGTAGTGTCGGCTTGGTGAGCTGTTCCGGTTCCGTGGGATTTGTCGGTGTTTCCGGTTCTTCCGGCTCTGTCGATGGTTCTGTCGGTGACGAAGTCTCTGGAATCGTCGGCGTTTCCGGCTCCGTCGGCTTCTCCGGTTCTTCCGGAATCTCCGGCGTCTTTCGCTTGTCCGTCATCTCCATCTTTATCAGGCTGCCGTCCTCCGGCACCGTAAACCGAATGGACTCCGCAACCTCATACCCGTCTGGAGCTGATTTTTCTGTCAGAATATAAGTCTCTCCGGCCTTTAGAGTCCCCTCTATAAAATGCGGAGTTTTTCCAGAGATCCAGGAATCGATCACAGTTCCGTCAAGTGTCTCTAAGACCAGCTCCGCCCCCGGAAGTTCCTCCCCGGTTGCCATATCCAGCTTACAAAACTGCGCTTTCGTCTTTTTATCTTTTACTGTCAGGTCGTATAACTGGATCAACGCCTCCTTTTCCCGTTCAAAGACGACAGAATATGTCTCTTCCACCCTGCCATATCCGGCTGGCGGCAGAATTTCCCGTACCAGATACTCATACATGATCCATGCGCCATTTTCCAGTCGTCCGATCGGAAGTTCCTGAGATAACGCAGTTCCGTCTTCCCCGGTCACAAACTCGGTCCGTTCCCCTGTCTGCACGCAGAAAGCCTCAAACCATGCACCGGAAAGCTTCTTTTCCTGATCGTCCGCATCCGTTTTTCGGATCCGTATCCGTCCGACCGCGGTCTTTTCTTCCGTCTCCCGCTTATTTTCCACTTCATACCGGATAACATTTTCATCCGATTCCACGGTAATAAGTACAGGTGCAGCGCCCTGATACCCATCCGGAACTTTTGTTTCAATCAGCACATACTTTCCTTCCGGGATCCTGTCGATCCGGTGCAGACCAGCTCTCGTGTCATAGCTGGTCAACTGCGGATATTCTTTCGACGATCCAGACTTATAACGGAACTGGTACTCAAACGCAGGGGACGGCTGCCCATTTAATCCCGTTTTTTCCGGATCTCCGTTTTCTGTTACCGTGACCCGCATCCTGCTTCCGTCTGAAAGCCCCCAGACCTGCGTCACGATCCCACCGTCTTCCGTCACCGCACTCTCTAAAAGTTCCGCGTCTCCCTCGGTTATTCTTCCGTCGTATTCCTGCCTCCAGGCGAACTTTTTAAATGTACTCCTGTACTCATAAAACATCTTTTCATACGCCTCTGGGACAGCCGGAACATACTCAGAAAGGTCATCCACTTTCCAGATATCTATAATTTTGTCTTTCTGATACAGATAGTTCCCATTTTCTGTCTTCACTTCCCCATTCTCGTCAACAACCGCCTCAAAGAGCATAAATTCCGCGGCCGCAGGCCATGGCAGCGATATTTTCTCCCCTGCCTGATCCCGCTCATACTTAAAGATCTCCAGCTTTGTGTGGTCATCCTTTAAAACAAAGCTCTGCAGTTTTTCCGTCTCTTCCACCGTAATCTCCATTGATGCCGAGATATATCCCTCCGGAGCTTCCAATTCCTCCAGAATGTAGTCCCCCACCGGGATTCCCTCAAAATACTTTGGCTTTCCATCGGTTATCCACAGTGCTGTCACGGAAACTTTATGGTTATCCACCGGATCTTCTGAGTTCCACACAGCCGGTGTCTCTTCCGCTTTTACAAGACAATACCCCTTCGGATATTTTTCATGATCCGGCGAGATCACTCGCTTTGCTTTAAAAAGTGCAAGCTTCGCGCCTTCCACAAATTTCTGGCTGTATGCCCCTCGGATCTCTGTTCCGATTTCATCTTCTGACGGGTCCGAACGGTTTTCTATCTGTTTTCGGTAGTTTTCCGTCCCGTCGATCTTTGATATCTCCACTTTCGTCTTCTCATCCGTCATCAAAACTCTCTGGGGTTCTTTTGTCTCACTCACCTCCACAGCTGCCGGGAATGTCCGCACATATCCATCCGGGGCTTTCAACTCCTCCAAAATATACGTTCCTGGGATCACCCTGCGCAGAACATCCGACTGCCCGTCTGTTCCATCATCCATTTTTCCGTCCTGGATCGTCCGTTCCCCGCTGCTCCAGAGATTCGGGATCAGATAGGCCTCACCTTTTCTGTGCTTTAATGGAAGATCATCCGTCTCATCTTCGGGATTGCCTATATCAAAAAGGTCATCCCTTTCATTTACATGGTACGCTGCTCTGTTTTCCATCTCCAGAGAGTCATCATACCGGTAAGTGACGTAATCCCCATCCCGGTCATAGACAGGAGTCCCTTTTTTATATACCGCCCCGCTTTCCGGATAATATTTCACAAGGCCAAATTCATCGAGAACAGGCTCCATCTGTTTTTCAAAAGTTCCTGTCTCCGGATTCCAGGTACCCGTGAGATAAGCATTTTCACTTCCTTCCGCTATCTCCGCCGGTCTTCCTGTCAGTATTTTTCTTCTTCCAATCAGTTCTCCCGTCTGGTTCGTCTCTTTTATCACCGGCCAAACATAAAGAACTTTCTGTTCCTTTCCATTGTCACCGGTCTCCAACTTCTCCACATACGCAAGCCCTGTATAGGGATCGATCTGAGCGTCACGGCATAAGTTTTCATCCAGATGATATAGAGAGGTCCCTTGATCCAGTGATGTAAACGCCTTCGATTTCCTGTCATACACGACTTTTGAGAGATCTCCTCCCGAAAGCTCAAATATCGGCTTTCCATTCTTCATCGCGTAGACCGATTCCGTATCAAAGGTGATCTTCTGCTGATGTCCATTCCGGTCATATCCATACCATGTCCCGTCTTTCCCTTTTTTCAGCACATCAAGATTTCCCAGATCATAAAACAATACCGGTGTGTCCGCCCTCTCTACAGTCCTAATTGCCCAGTTTCCTTCCCCAAGGATCTCATCTTCCGATGTCCTTTCACGGGAAAATTCCAGTTTTTCTCCGGCATATCCCTCCTTCACGACAATATCTGTCACATTTCCGTTTCTGTCCCTTGATACCTCCACACCTTCAAAGGCGTAGTCCTC
>CAVIYT010000016.1:0-10512 GCA_963646925.1 Paludibacteraceae bacterium | reverse complement strand
GTTTTCCAGTCCGTACTGTGCGCGAAGTTCCGAGATCGTTCCTTCCACACGGCCGGATATCTTCATTCCCCTGACAGAGTCTATTGTCTTTATTTTTGAAACTTCCAGAATTGTTCCAGTATTTTCCGCATATATCCGCGCAGTATCTGTAACGTTTTCCGGATGGATCCCCTGAGGCTCTTCCCCATACCCATAAACCGTCGATGCCGTTTTTTCTTTTGTCCAGCCGCCGGAATATAAGATCCTGTCACTGTAGATTTCTACCGCTATGGGCGCGGAGCGCACATAGCCGGACGGTGCCTTTACTTCCGCAAGAACATAGACTCCCGCTGGGAGCGGTTCCGGTGTCTTTCCGTATCCTGCCGCCTGAAGAATTCCTTTTTCCGCAATATTCCGGATCGTCGGCACTGCTGAGAGTGTCCCTGTCTGCAGCCCCTCTCTGTCAGTAAAACTCACAAGATCTTTTTCCCGGCAGATCGGAGTTCCCGCCGGAACTGTTCCGTAAAAAAGTTCACCCGCTCCATCCGCCTTTCTCGCAAAAGGCCGGATCTGCCTTGCTCCCATCGCCTCCAGAAAATACCGGCTTCCAAGGATCATCGTATCCGCCGTATAGCACCGGACAGCGCCATCCCCATCATCCGCCTCATTTCTCTCCGCCCGGTAAATACCGAACACCGCGTCATCATGAAGAATCGGCTCACCTGTTTCCGCATCCAGCTTTTCGATTCGCAGATCTGCGAAATATTTCCGGTCCATAAAGCCTTTCTCCCCATATCCGGCCCAGGTCTTGCTTTCCTCCTGTTCCTTTGGATCCACGATGCTCCAAGGAACTAACATCGGCGCATACTCCCCATCATAGGCAGTTTTTACCCCTGTCATGATCCTCTTTCCGTCTTTTATCCCGCCAGTCTCACTGTCTGACCGGTAATGATAATAGGCACTGACTTTCTTATTTCCGTAAGGTTCATAATGTCCAACCCGGTTCTTTTCCGAAAGTCCATAGGGATACGTCTCAAAATCCCCATCGTTGTTATGAGCGTGTATCACATATTCCCGAAGTTCCTGTTTCTGGTTTTCTTCCCATTCTTCATTAAAACAGATCAGGTATTTTTCCGCCAGCTCCCACGGAGAGTCAGAACTCCTGTAAATATACTTTTCCATCCGGTCATCTTCCGTCACACCGGCGGTCACGGGAAGAAAGATCTCTTTCGGCGCGTCGATCTCATAATGTTTATTCTTAAAGTCCAGCAATTCCGGCGAATACGGCTGCTCTTCCACAATTACATATTCTCCGTAAGGAAGGTACTTCGAAACAGCTGATGCTGCTTCATCCTTTTTCTGTCCTTCCTCTTTCCGGACCGTCAGCGTCGTCTTATCCCCGTCAAGTCCTCCGTTTTCCTCACTGTCCCAGGCGATCGCATAAATTTTCTCGATGTCATATCGGAAGAATGGCTTCAGGTACTCCTCCGCCTCTCGGACCGCCAGATATAGGGCGTAATCATACTGTTGATCTGAATACACTGATTCCCCGTCTTCACGCTGCAGCGCCTCCTGTTCCGCCTTGAGATACCAGTCGATGGCAAACTGGCGGACCGCGTCTGACCGCTTCGCGTTTTCTTTTGCGTACTCCGAAGTATTGACCTCGTTTTCTTTTCCGGTAATCAGGCTATAGGAAAATGGCTTAAAGGACGTATTCCACAGTTTTCCTGTCCGCTTCCACTTGTCTGTATCTGCCGTCCGTACCGCTTCAAAAAACTTTTCGTAGTTATACCCAGGAAGCTGGATCGTTTCTCCATTTTCCAATATCTCTGAGCGCTCTGCCGTCTCCAAAATCTGGCGTTTCCCTTTTTTCGTATAGATCTTCTGCACAAGTTCCGGGAAGTTTTCCCGGTAATCCTCGATCTTTACCTCCTCTCCATTTTTATCGGTCCACGTGATCGTTCCGTCTTCCCCGCAAAAGATCCTTTCCAGATTCGACTTCAGGTAGATCTTAAACCGGAAATTCCCGATATTTTCTCCATCATCCGTCTTTTTTTCCACCTGCACCTTCTGCTTTATCGGCCTTTCCAGCACGATCGCCGGCGCATACTCTGTATCACCAGTCTCACTGATCTTATCCTGTCCGCGGTAGACCAGGCGTTTTGTCACGATATATGTATCCGAAAAATCATGATTTTTCGAGACAGATGCTGAAAGCGCGGCACCAGAAAATTTCATCAGATACTCTGCGTACCCGATCCGGTCTCCAGCCTTATATCCCCAGATATTCGCCTTTCCGATCGCTGTTATATCTTTTTCCGCAAGGATCCTGTCCTTCTTCGGCAGCTTTGCTATGAAATTCAGAGCGAGACTCGCTGTCCGGTCGGAAAACGCTTTTCCAAAAGAATCCTGTCCGGCCGCCGGAACCTGAAGCCTGTATACACTATTCTTTTTATCCCATGTCACAGATTGAAGTTCCACGTCTTTTTCCACAACTTCTTTTTCTGTCGTGATCTCGATCTTATCCTCTGTCTTTGTGAGCGGAACACGGTACCCATATGCCGGATCACCGACCAGATAATCGATCACCTCTTCCCCTTTTTTGTGGTACACCATGACCTGATGCATGATCTCCGTCAGTTTTCCGTCTGCTCCCGGCATCAGAACCGGCGTCAGTGTCGCATCCAGATAATAGCGCCTGCTCACGCCGTTTCCGATCACATACTGCCTATCCGTCTGGAAACTGAATTTTCCGCTTCTCTGGTACTCCTGATAGACCCAGCGCAGGTTTACAGGGTCCTCATATACCGCGTATACACAGTCCGCGGTCTTCTTCCCATTTTCCGTTTTCGATGTGAAAAATCTCCTGTTTCCGATGGACGATGCCCCTGCGTACAGCGTGATCCGCAAACGATCCCCATCTTTCACGATTTCATCAATTCCGCCATAATTCCACTGCGGGTGCTCCTGGTACCATATAAAAATACTCTGCATCAGGTCCAGAATGCAGTCACCTTTTTTCGGGGAAATGATCAGTTCCTGTACCGCGACCCCATACACCGTCTTTTTCGCGTTCTCTCCCGGTTCTGTTGTCATTCCCCAAAGGTCCTGCTGACCTTTCTTCACTCCGCGGCTGTAAACAGGCGCGTCCTCCATGGAGCGGACTCCTCCTGCGGTAACCGGCACCTCGTACCCATTTCTTCCAAGGATCTCCTCGATCTGTGCTTTTAAAAAACAGAAGCTCTCCGACTCACTGCCGGAAAGATCACACTCCTCCAGTTTTTCCTTAAACCGGTCATCATTTTCATCTACCGTAAGTTCAAAAAGACTCATCGGCAGCTTTTCCGGAATCTGCTCTGCCTTTAAGATCTGCGGCTCGATCCTGCTTACCGGCTCCTGACCGGTAATATTTCCTGCAGCGTCCCTCTCTGGTTTATAGAGAAGATCGCTGGAATCGCTCTCCGCCTTTTTCCAGACCGTCTTTCCCGCCTCATCTTTTACGATGACCGTCTCAGTCCCTGTCACATGAGGTCCCGTGACAAGTTCCTCCCCTGTATCCACACGGTAAAACTTCGTTCCTTCCGGAAATCCATAGGCAGTGATCTCGTATCCGCCTTCCCCGTTTTCCATGGCTGTTCCCGAGGATGTCACCGTAAATGGAAGCTCATCATAGCCTTTTCCGCTTCCATCATCGCCCTCCATCGCTGCCGCCAGTTCCGGCATTGTGATCACCGTCGTTCCGTATGCGTTTATCACAGAATCCGGCGTCTCCAGTCCGCTTCCACGGTTTGTGACTTCCTGGTCCATTCCATTGACCGAAAGTTCATAGCCTTCACTCCTGGAAAGCTCTTTTACATAGTATGCTCCAAGGATCAGCGGCCTTCCGATCCAGCAGTTTCCATTCTTCTCTGCGTTCTCCTGGTACCGGTTTCCCGGTCCATTCCATGAAATATCCGTTCTTTTCCGGACCTTTCCCGCAACATAGTCATACTCCATCCCCGGTGCCTGCGTATAGCAGAGGAAATCCGCGTTTCCATCCCGGTCCGTCGCTGCAGCAGCCACCAGATCGTTCTTTCTGTATACGATTCCCGTGTTCATGAGCATCCCATTTCCCGCTACATCCGCGTCCGGGTGAATGATGTCTTCCGCCGCAAAAAGGCCGTAAACGGCACCTTCAAGAGTTCCATCTCCCTCCGTATCCCCATAGGCGGAATATTTTTCAGACTCTCCCACAAAGAGATCCTTGTCTTTCTTCGTGATATGGATCCGCCCCTCTGTCCTGTGGTCGTAGACATGCCAGGAATCACTGCAGTCTTCCGCCCCATTACAGTGCGAATACTTTTCTGAATTTCCCATATTCAGATGCTTGATTCCATCCTCTTTTGCCTCTGCCAGGATCTCATTAAAATCACCGACGCCTTCAAATTCTCCCCACTCATCATCGTCTTCTTCCTCTTCATCTCCCCATATCTTCATGAGAAACCAGTCATAAAACCTCTGGAACACACCTTTCTTCTCCGCATTGGAATCCGTCATCTTTGCGATAACCGCATCCGCGTCGGATGCGGTGCTTCTCACGCTCTGTCCTGCTGAGTTCTTCACCACTGGCACTTTTCTTTCAGATACAGTGCTTTCCTTTTCCACTCCATTTCCTGAATACCAGATATTTTCCGATATATCCCTGCTGCTTCCTGATGCTCTGACCGCATTGGCTCCCGCCTGGGAAGAATTCGTCGTGATCATCTCCACTGGAATATCATCCTGGTGCAGGTCATGAAGAATATATCCGGATCTCGCCTGGATCTCCTTCCAGGTATAGGTAAAGCGCAGATCGATAAATTTCTGATATGTCTCTTCGCAGTCTGCCCTGCATCCAGACTCCTCGAAGGCATCTTCCGCCCCGGAACGGCTCACTCTTCCGGCCCCGTTATTCTTTCGGCTTCTCTCCCCAGGCTCTCCGCTCTCCAGCACCTCCTGTACCTCATCATACACGTTCTCATCTGAAAGCCAGTGAAAATGACAGCCGCCTTCCGCCTCCGCCTCGCAGTCTTCCACTAACTCCAGCCACTGCTTTGCCGCGGCCCGGTTATTATCCCTGGTCTGCTCCGCCGCTTCCTCATAGGAATCGGTCGTTTTCTCCCTTGTCTCTTTTTCTCCGTCCTCCTCTAATTCCGGCATATTCGCCCAGGACGGCGCGGCATGTCCGTCGCAGTATGTCTTCTCATACGCGTATTTTCTGGTGTCTTTGTAGGTGATCTCCCCTTTCTCGTTCGTCGTTCCCTCTGAAAACACCTGGAATCCATTCCATGGTCGAAAGCTCAGGTTCTTCTCCGCCAGCTTTCCTTCCCCGTCTGCCTTTGAGATCTTATCTCCATCCTCAAATTTCTCGTACAGATAGAACTGGCTTCCCTTTAACGGCATTCCTGTCTCATCATCGTGTTTCACAAGCCTCACATTGTAATCCGACTGGAATGTCTCCTTATGCCGGTAGATCTCAAATTCCAGTGACGGCATCTCCACACCGTATTCCGGTGTCTCTCCATCTCCCAAGGCCCCCGACGCTCCGCCTTCCCCGTCCTGGCTGATCACCAGATAAAACACCATATCCGACGGAATGATCCTCATATCCGCCTTATAAAGTCTCTGGTGCTCTGGGGCATTGATACACACTTTAAAATCCATCCATTCCCGAAGATACTCCGGATTCCAGCTGCCTTCCGTATACCAGCCCGAATTTCCCCGCATGGTAATCTTATAGCGCACCGTTGTCTTATTATATTTTTCTTCCTCCGTCATGGTACTTCCGACCGCGTTTTCATTTGCGGTCACCGAACCATTGTTGTGGATCCGGATCGAATCCCCGCTCCATGTCACCTCATACAGATTTTGTCCCATGACTGATTTCGCGATGTTCTTATCCTGGGACGCGTCCAACCATCCCACGTTTCCCCCGGTAGAGCCATTATCCCATACACTCTGGGGCTCGATCTTCGCGATATCACGGATAAACTCTTTTCCCAGGACAAACTCCGTATCCAGCGCTCCCGGACCGTCGGAAAACGGCAGCACCTGAAATGGCACTGCCGTATCTTCGGAAGTCGCCTCCCTGATTGCGTCCGGCGCCTCTTTTCCCGATGCAAGTCCGACGGAAGATGCCTGTTCCATAACCGCGATCGCCCGCTCTTCAATTTCCGGATTATCCGCCACCCAGGCAAACTTTGTCCCTGCGTCATCTTTCACATACTTTACAATATTTGCACTGGATGTCGTGGATGCGATTTCCCCGTAAAGACCCGGATCAAACTTTTTTGCCGCATCCTTCAGCGCAGACCAGTTGTCCGGATATGCCCAGAATAACCGTTTTGCCTGGGTCTCCGTAAGCGGAGACGGCATCGTATCGAACTTGTACATATCATACCGGTCGACCTTTTTCCAGCCTTTTCCTCCGTCGAGGCAGTAATACGGGGCCGTCGATTTCTGCGGCCACACATCCGATGCCTCGGACGGGAACGGGAGTGGAATCCCCACTCCCGTGATCGTCATGATGACTGCCAGGATCCCGGCCAGCCAACGCCTTCTTTTCTTCTCTTTCATACCGCTCCCCCGCTATTACTTCTTTCCGAGCGTCTGCACCGCGCCTTTGACACACCATGCCCCTGTTTTATCCACGGTGTAACCGTCCGGTGTCACACAGTCCGCCAGCATATGACCATTTTTCTGGTCCATATAGTAGCATCTGCCGTCGATCCAGTTCCATCCTTTCGTCATTCGCCCGGTAGGTCCGAGATAATACCACGCTTCTCCTTCTTTTATCCAGCCAGTCTGCATTTTTCCCTGGCTTCCATCACTGGTCTTCTGGAGGTAATACCAGCTTCCGTCTTTTTCATCGAGAAACCAGCCGGTCTGCATTCTTCCGTCGGCCGCAAAATGGAACCATGAGGTCTTTTCCTGTCCCTCTTTCGCATACGGATTGTAGATCCACGCCCACTCATCGGCGTATGTTCTTCCTCCCGATACAAACTTCCAGCTTCCGTCCTCCTGTTTTCTCCATTCCCCGGTGACGCTGCCCTTCGGCTGTTCCCCTGTACCCTGAGGCTTTTTCAGAACACTTCCCGTACTTCCGCCGCCGGAAGAATGTCCGCCGGAACTTCCGGACCATGTCTTATCCACAAGCTTGAACTTTAATTTTACCGGAATCTTTTTCTCCACCTTTCCGGCACTGACCGTGATCTCATCTTCATATTCCGCAGTATATGGATATTTCTTCATGGCATCCGCGATCCAGGACGCACCTGTATCCACCGATACCACTCCGTTTTCCGCTTTCACAGCCCCAAGTTTCACCTTCCAGTTTAACCCGAAACTGCCATCTCCATTGCCTTTTAACGCCTCCGCCGGAATCAGCTCCGCTGTAAGCTTCTGAGCATCTGCTCCCTGCCATACAGCTGTCGGATTATATCTTGATCCAGTCCTCGTGAGCGTCATATCAAACGCCAACGTTTCCTGATCAACTTTGATATCCTCCGGCATCACCACCGTCCGGTCGTCCGTCACAAAATCTACTTTCACGCTGCAGACTGCCGACTGGACATTCCCAAGCGCATCCTTTGCCGCCATCACTACCTCCGTGCTCCGCGTTCCAAAACCAGTGCGCTTCTCATAAGAGTGTTCCTTATGGGCCAAGTCATCCGCCTCCATAAGATCAAGGATCCATCTTGTATCCTTCTTCGCGCTCACCTTTGCGTTCCGGTAATCGCCGTCCGCGATCCCCTCTTCCACAAAACCGGCGTCCACCTGGATGACCGCGCTGTCTCCGACCGTCCAGCTGATATCCTTTTTATCAAAGTAATCTGGCGAAAAAGTTCCAGACAGGATCTGCGGTGCCGACACGGTCAGCGTCTCCTCCGGGTTTTTCCGGTCACCGGTCAGCGTTCTTGTGATTGTAAAGTTTAACGCCGTCTTATCCAAAGAAGCGCCTTCCGCCGCAATCTTCGTCCTGTCTTTGATCTGGAATGTCACCGGGATCCTGCAGTTTGCTGTCACCGGCTTTTCCTCAAAGCTCGATACCGGCCTCGTTTTTGCTGTCAGGACAGCAAGACCGCCCTGGGTCCCGTTTCCATAGATCGTATCCTCGATGGGATAGCGGTACTGTTTCTTCGCCTGTTCCGCCTCCGCTTTCTCGATAATATCCTTAAAAAATCCCGCATTCAGGTTCAACTCGATCGAAGCGCTCTTTTTCGTATACCCGGACCCATCCTCATCATCATTACTCTTTAAAAGGATCAGCTCATCATCATCCACACTCCATCTGACAGCCTCGTCATCAACGTCATTGTTCCGGTCAACTACCGCCTGGATCTTCACATCCTGGAC
This sequence comes from Paludibacteraceae bacterium, assembly GCA_963646925.1. GTDB lineage: Bacteria > Bacillota > Clostridia > Lachnospirales > Lachnospiraceae > Pilosibacter. The sequence continues at coordinate 2,160 of CAVIYT010000016.1, read as the reverse complement.
CTTTGTCCCAGTCTCCAGTTTTCCATCCAGGTACCTTGCCAGAAGTTTTCCTGCCATATCCCGCACCTCTGTGGTGATCGACGGGTTCATCCGATCTCCAGTGCGTTCTTCCATAACCCGGAAGCCAAACTCTTCCGGTTCCACGCGGACACTGGCCGCTACCTTTTTATACACAGCCGATACTTCCGTGTCATGCTCCGGCATCACAAACTGGTAGGATCCGCCTGTCTGGTAAGTCATTTTCCTGCGGCGCCCAATGGAGTCCGTGTATGTCGGAACACCGTCCATCTGGAATTTCTCGGTCTCCGTGTTCTTCGGTGCTGTGAGTACCGTCACGGTATCCCCCGCTGCCACCGCCCCGCGGTACGCCTTATGAAATTCCTTGCTGTACGCGGACGGACCTCTCGCCGTCAGCGTTGCCACGTCATAAAAGTTCTTGGAATTCGCCGCCGTATCGATCTGGAGAACCGACAGCAGATATCCTCTTACCGGTCTTCCGACGGAATTCGGCGCAAAATGATCCGGTGTGTAGAGATCCTCTCTTGCGGCATCTTCCGTATCCACAACGTGGAGGACGCCGTTTTCCAACTCTTCGTAAAAATACCGGTCTTCCTCTTTTTTCGTATTCTGCCCCTGGATCAGTGTGTAAAAATTGTCCCCTTTATTCCAGAAGCCGATATGGGCATCGTAGGTGAACCGGTTATCATCCGACACACCGGATCCGCACACGCCCGCCGCGATCTTCTCCTCGGAATCCGCAAAAAGGTACGCCACATCCGCGCCGTCCTCCACTCCATATCTGAAATGGAATCCGGTATCATGGGTTCCGATAAATGTTCCCTCTCTCGCCGCGCTTCCAAGACCGGAAGAAGCGATCGTTCCCTCAAACCGGGCCACCTTCATCTTACCGGAGGTGTATTTTCCCGTGACGCCTCCGATGGACTGGGATCCGCTGCCGCCGATGGTTCCCATCACATGCACATTAAAAATATCCGTTGCATTCTGGAATCCGGTGATTCCTCCAATATAGCCGCCGCCCTGGATCCTCGCACTCAGGCTGTCTCCCGTGTTTACCTCACAGTCCGCGATCAACGACTCCGACGCCCGGCCCGCGATACCTCCGGTAAAGGTCTCCTTTCCGCTTCCCGCATCGATGGCTACATGGTCCGAGACGCAGTTTTCCACCACGGAATCTTCCATGATCTCCGCCGCAACTCCCCCGGCTGTTCCCGTTGTCCGAAGCGTACCGTTTACCGTCACATTCCGGATCACAGAATGTTTTGCCCGGCCCGCAAGAACTCCGCTGTTCTCTTTCACTGTGATCACATGTCCCGGTTTTACCTTAAGGTCCGTGATCTCCGAATTTTCCACCGCCCCGAAAAGTCCGCCGAGATCCCAGGACGGCTGATACATGCGGAAATTTGAGACTGTCTTTCCGTTTCCGTTAAAATGTCCCTCGAACGGAGAAACCTTTCCTGCCCGCATATCTGCCCCTGTCCGGTAAAATCCGATGGGGATCCAGTTCATTCCCCCAAGGTCGATACTCTTTCCCAGCTCAAACCAGGCGCCTTTATAATTTCCCGGGTACGTTCCCTCCCCGCTTCCGACTTCCATCCCCATGGACGCCAGTGCCGCAAGCCCGATCAGGTGCTCTTTTGTGGTGATCTGGTACGGTTTTTCCTTTGTTCCATCCCCCGTTCGTCCGCTCAAGAAGCTCATGTCCCCGACATCCGCACCCCAGATCTCCTCATCTCCTGCATACATCGCTATTTTCCCTGCGTTGGACGCTGTCACTGCCGTTTCCGCAGCCGTATCCACACTTCTTAACACCGCCATTCCTCTCACCGGAGTTCCAAGCGCCATGCAGAGTCCTAACCCTGCCAACATCATCTGACTCTTTCTGCCTCTGTTTTTTCTGCTCTTCTTCATTCTATTTCTCCCCTCTATGCCTGCGGCAGGCAGAATGCCGGACAGATACCGATTCCGGTATCTGAGACATCCGCCTGTCTGAAACATCCCTTTTCCAGATCTACCATATACTCCATGTTGCCGTACACAAATTTCCCGTTTCCATCTTCCCGGTAAGCCGGTGTCCGAAGCCAGAATCCCCTGCTGTATGGACTTCCCATTCCTTTTAAGTTCCAGATCTCATCCCTGTAC
>CAVIYT010000015.1:0-6294 GCA_963646925.1 Paludibacteraceae bacterium | reverse complement strand
ACCACCAGCTGGTCCACCAGCTCTTTTGAGTCGTCCGCCGCCTCGTTGGAGAACGCCTCCATCTCCGCCTGCATCTTCTCCCGCTTGTCATCCCAGTCGTTTTTCCTGTTCCGGTTGGGATTCGGGGATTTTTTCTCGTCCTCTTTCTCCCATCTGGAGTGATCATCCCGGCAGAATTCCCGGCAGAGCCGTTCATATTCAACTTCCGAAAGCTCCATCTCCTGCATCGCATGATAGATGCTCTCCGCGTTCAGTACCTTGATCTTTTTCTTCAGACGTCCGTAAAATTCCGCCCGCACCGGTGACATGGGCAGATGGACGCACGGCTTGTGGATCCCGTCGATCAGGGACTCCACCGCGATATCACAGGCCAGGTTCCAGTATTCTTCCGTCCGCTTTTTTCTTGACCATGGATGGACAAAGAGACAGTGGAACGTCTCATGCAGGATCATTCGATTTACATAAACTGGATTTCTGCGGTACCAGCCGCAGATATATCCTGTCTCAAAGGATAATAAGGTCCCGTCCGTTCCGATTCCCCGGATGCTGTTGTCCGCCACCGGAAACAGACCGTTCAGGGCCACGTCGAGAAACCGCATGGAAAGATACAGCTCATTCCTCGCGTTCCGTATGATCTCAACGCCGATCGCCGCAAGCTCTTCCAGCGCGCCCTGTTCCCTGAGGATCGGCGACCATGCCGCATCTTCTCTCATGACGATTTGCAACCTCCTTATCCTTTATCTTCAAAAAACAGTTCAGTATTCTTCACAGAAAATACTGCCCATAACTTCTTACCGCCCACAGTTTTATGCAAACCACTTGACCTGACAAATTTAAATTCACTTATTATTTTATAAGTCGAAATCAAAACTCTTTTTCTTCACACCAAATTTCTTCCTCTGGATCTCCATAAACATCCCAGAAAGCTCCGGAAGATGTTTCTTCGAGATCTCCGTGATCAGCTCCGACATCTGATCCGCCGTCAGCGGATTTTTCTCCGGTGTCAGATACTGCCCCGCGAGCCATTTCACCATCTCCGGCTCTTCAAGACTTCCAAGCAGGATCTCATAGAGATTCTCAAAGAGAAAATTCTCATATTCCTTCTTTGCGCTCTCCCACAGTCCTTTCGGATACTGCAGCCGTGTCACCGCGATCTTCGATGCCATGAGAACCGATTCTTCTACTTTTTCATATACAAACAGTTTATCATACCTGTCAACTCGGAACTTTCGTCCCTCAAAACAGTAGCGGTACTTCTGTCCTGTGCCATGGATATTGGATACTGTAATCCGCGCCGGTGTATTTTCTACCGCTTCATCATAGTATTCCGGGAATATCACGCGCGCGCGCTCCATCTCCCCACTGTCTTCCCCAAAAGTGCCTGGAGTCATAGCTGTCCTACCAAAATCCGCATTACCCCCGGTCTCCGCCTGTTTTTGTCCGCCCGGCATGAACACATGGACCATGACCCGCTCGTTGATCTCTGTCACGAAATCCCTGAGCGCCGATTCCTCGTCCGCGTTCATATGCACGATCAGGCTTTTAATATTCCGGCATCCTGTAAACACGCCGCCGCCAACTTCCCGGAGCGCACCGTAAAAATGGATCTCCCGAAGTTTCTCACAGCCATAAAATTCATATCTTCCGATCCGTTTTAATGTCCGCGGGAGATAGGCCTGTTCCACCGGACTCCCGGAAAATACCTTGTCCGCGAGTTCTGTCACCGGAAGTCCCCCAAGAACTTCCGGCACCACGCAGACGGCGCCTGGTGCCAAAAGCTTTGTCACACAAGCGCCCCCATTTTTCTCTTTAAATTCAAATTGAACGTCCATACTTATTTTCGTTACACTTTAATCTTCAATCAATTTATTTAACTTCCGCATCGCGCTGAACCGGTAATAGTATACCAAAAATGCCAGCGAAGTGATACTCCAGCTCAACGGATAACTCGTCAGCGTTGTATACAGACCCGGATGGACCGCGCCCGCGCCGAATACCCAGATCACACGCAGGATGCATGTTCCGACACAGATGATCAGCATCGGGATCAGGGCATCGCCCACACCGCGCAGGGTACACGGATATACGTTGACGCAGATATAGCAGAACCAGAACGGCACCAGGAAGCGGATGATATTCATGCTCTCAGCCATAACATCCACATCGTTCGTGAAGAGACTGATCAGCACCGGTCCCGCCGTGAACATAAACAGTCCCAGGGCCGCCGTGATGATCGTCGACATGAGAAGTCCCACGTAGGTTCCCTTTTTCAGACGCTTGATCTTTCCTGCGCCGAAGTTCTGTCCCGCAAATGTCGTCACGGAGATTCCCATGGCATCCATGGTCATCCAGAAGATACCGTCGATCTTTCCGTAGACCGCCCAGGACGCGATCGTGTTCGTTCCGTATCCGTTGATGTTCGCCTGGATCAGAATGTTGGAGATCGAGTACATCATGGACTGGAGTCCTGCCGGAAGACCGATCTTTATGATCCTCTTTAACAGCATCGGCTCCACCCGGAGTTCTTTCGGGATAAACCGGTAAGATTCTTTCGTCCGGATCAGCGTCACCATAACGAGAGTTGCCGATAAGAGCTGGGACATGATCGTTGCAAGAGCCGCTCCGGCAACTTCCAGATGAAGACAAACCACAAACAAGAGGTCCAGCACAATGTTCGTCAGGCAGCTCGCCACAAGGAAATACAGCGGTTTCTTTGAATCTCCCACCGCGCGCAGGATCGCCGCGCCCATGTTGTAGACCAGGTTGCCGATGATACCCAGGAAATAGATTCTGAGGTATGTAACAGAATATCCAAGGATCTCTTCCGGAGCACCCATGGCGCGGATCGCCGCCGGAGTGAAGATCTCACCGATGACTAAAAGTGTCACGCCGCCTGCCAATGCCAGGCAGAACGCCGTGTGGACGGATTTTCGCACCTGCTGCTCTTCCTTCGCCCCGTAGAACTGGGATACAACAACAGCCGCGCCGGAGGACATTCCGACGAAGAAGCCAACCAGCAGATTGATCAGGGTTCCTGTCGTGCCGCCTACGGCGGAAAGTGCCTCTTTTCCAACGAACTTTCCAACGATCATGGCGTCTGCCGTGTTGTAAAGCTGCTGGAAGAACGTTCCAAACAGGATCGGAAAGAAAAAAAGCAGAAGCTGCTGCCAGATCACGCCATCCGTGATCCCGTTATAGCCTGCCGGATGATTCTTCTTAAGTGTCATATCTTCACCCTCTACAAAGTCCGCCATGCACTGGATCCCGCTGGCGGGACTTCCCTAAACGCATGACAATTGATACTTCCGCCCTGTATCTGTCGGCTGCGGGCACAGGGCGGAAATATGATTGATCAAAGGCAGTTGTTTTGCCCTCAAAGGTTCTTTTTCGATTACAGAAGGTTCTTTCTGAGCTCCTCGCCGCTCTTTGTGGAAAGGTATGTCGGCGGAATATCAAGAATGGTCTTGCATCCGCTCATGCCCTCATTTTTCATGCGGAACGCAGCGCGCGCGCAGCAAACGATCACGGAGGAAGTAAATTCCGGGTTGGAATCCAGCTTCAGGCGGTACTCGATCACATGGGTGTTCTCCTTGTTCCAGCCGGTCTTTCCGTTTCTGATTACGAAACCGCCGTGCGGAAGTGTGGAGTGGTCGCGCTTCATCTCTTCCTCGCTGATGAAATGAACCGTTGTATCATAATCGGAGAAGTAGTTCGGCATCGTCACGATCTCTTTTTCGATGCGGGCCAGGTCAGCGTCCTCTTCCGCTACAACGAAGCACTCTCTTGTGTGTTTCTCTCTTGTTGTGAGCTCCGGAGTCTCGCCGTTTCTGATTCTCTCCAACACGCTCTCAACCGGGACTGTGTACTGTCTCGCGTCCTTTACGCCATTGATGCGGCGGATCGCGTCGGAGTGTCCCTGGCTTACGCCTTTGCCCCAGAATGTATAGTCTTTACCGTCCGGGAGAATTGCGTTTGCGTATACACGATTTAAGGAGAACATGCCCGGATCCCATCCTGCGGAGATCACTGCTACATTTCCAGCTTCCTTTGCTGCTGCGTCAACGGCTGCAAAGTGCTCCGGAATTCTCGCGTGTGTGTCGAAACTGTCCACTACGGTGAAGTATTTCGCGTACTCCGGTGTCTGTACCGGAAGGTCTGTCGCGCTTCCGCCGCAAAGGATCAGGACGTCGATCTTGTCTGTCATATTTTTCGCTTCGTCAGCATGGTAGACTTTTGCGCCTTCGGTCAGGATCTTGACATTCTTCGGATCTCTTCTTGTAAATACCGCCACAAGTTCCATATCCGGATTCTGTTTGATCGCGCACTCAACGCCGCGTCCAAGATTTCCATAACCCATAATTCCGATTCTGATCGTCATATTTGTTCTCCTCTTCTTTCTTTATTTATTGTCGCTGTCTACATTTTACCAATACGCTGTTATAGTGTCAATTGAAATAAGTTTAACAAACCGGATGCCTAAAATACTGCCCGTTGGGTTTTCATGGATCTTGAATACTGTGAAAAGCAGCCGATTTTTTGATATATCTACAAAAAAAGAACCCCTGCCTGCCGAGGAGTTCTTTCTTCAATCATTTTAAATTCTCGCAAGGATCGTATCCTTTACATCCCATCTCTGCGGCGGATATGGGGTCTGATCCCCATATCCAACATCCACATATGTGACGAGACGGATGTATTCCGGAAGTTTAAAGTATTCTGTCAGCCGTTTGCACATCGCCTCATTGAAGGTCAGCCATACACCTTCCAGACCAACTGCATGCGCTGCCAGAACGATATTCTGTCCGGCAGCCCCTGCATCCAGCAGCTGGTTTCTTCTCGGAGTAAAGGAATTTGCCCGATAGTTTCTCATATCCTGAAGGATCACAAGGTGTACCGGACCTCCCGGAACGTCACTTCCGGCAAACAGTCCTGGGACATTTTTCTCCCTGACAACGATATAGCGGATCGACTGGATATTGCAGCCATGTGCCGCCCAAAGTCCCGCATCCAGGATCTTATCGATCAGTTCGTCCGGAACTTCGATATCCTTAAATTCCCGGACAGAACGGCGTTCTTTCAAGATCGTGAAGAAATCCTTCTCCATTTCTTCCGTGACCAGTGTCGGACGGTATGGCTCCAGATCTACCGGTTCCCCTTTCGATAGGGCATCCGCAAATCCGATCAGTTTTTTTGCGTATCTATATTCCGGAAGGTCCTCCGAAAGCCCCTTTTTCTTCCATATTTCTAAGAGCCACTTCGTATAATCTGCCTGTTTTGCGCTCAGCGTCCGGTTCCGGTAAGCGGCCTGATATACCTGGATCTCCAGCGTATGATGGCTGCGTTCCCGCACTCTCGCCCGGAATTCCACCGGATCCATTTTCAGGAGGTCTTCCTCTGTCAATGCAAGATTCTTTTGAAGAATCGCGCGTTTTTCATCCTGTGTCAGATATTCCATGCTTGTATCTTTTGACATGATATGACTCCCTTCTATAACTGTAAAAACTGTGTCGCAACGATTCGCTGTTTTCATGTTCCGTTATGTCTTATAAGTTTCCTGCCGCGTTCTCCGCGATCTGTCCCGGATTATTGATATCGACCGCGATCTGTGCCGCGATCTTCAAAAGATTCGGATCATTTCTGTCCCGCTTCTGCGGATACGGGATCTCGTAAATTTTCTGGATCCCGCTCGGTCTCGGGCTTAACAGGATCACGCGGTTTGCGAGAAGAACTGCCTCGTTGATATCGTGGGTAACAAATACAACAGTCTTCTCTTCTAAGCGGTGAATATTGATCAGTTCCTCCTGCAGTGTGCATCGGGTCAGATGGTCCACGGCACTGAACGGCTCATCCATGAGGATGATCTTCGGATTCATGACCAGTGTTCTCGCGATTCCGGCTCTCTGACGCATTCCGCCGGAGAGCTGGGACGGATATTTATTCTCAAATCCATTCAGACCCACCATGCTGATATATTTTTTCAGACGTTTTTCCTGTTCATCCGCCGGAATCTTCGCGACCTCCATTCCATAGGCAATATTTTTCTTTACAGTTCTCCACGGAAACAGAGATGCATCCTGAAATACCACACCGATATCGCGGCTTGTTCCATTTACAGGCTTTCCATCCAACAGGATCTCACCGCTTGTAGCATCCAGAAGCCCGGCGATGATCTCCAATAATGTACTTTTTCCACAGCCGGACGGACCAACGATACACACGAACTCTCCATCCGAAATATGCAGGTCGATGTCTTTCAGCGCATGGACATTCGTTCCATCCTGGCTCTCATAATAT
>CAVIYT010000014.1:0-5918 GCA_963646925.1 Paludibacteraceae bacterium | reverse complement strand
CCAGAAGGCGAATATCATGCTGGACTTTCTCCAGGAGATCGAGGACCATTTCGCAGACCGGCATACAAAGCGGGAATCCCTGAAACTCGGTGTTCCGAACTCCTTCGCGAAGCGTCATCTTCCTAAGCTTCTCGCCGCCTACCAGAAATCCGGGGCAAACCTCTATATCAAGACCATCTCCAACTCCAGCGATGTGATCCTAAAGGACCTCATCGACGACACCATCGACATCGGCCTCGTCTGCGGTGATTTCCCATATCTCGGTGACCAGGTCTGCCTGTTTAAGGAAGAGCTCTACATCGTCGCCCCAAAAGGCGCTATCCTGGACTCCATCGAGCAGATGCCGTTGATCGAGACCTTCTACAATCCCATGGTCCGCATGATCATCAACCAGTGGTGGAAAAGCCAGTTTGGAAGCAGCCCCCACGAAAAACAGCAGGTTCCGTACTTCGATATCGCCATCGAGATGGCGGAGAACGGTCTTGGGATCTGCTTTGTCTTCGGGGATGACTGGAAAATTGATGAGTCGAAGCTGCAGCTGATCCCCGCCTACGACCGGGACGGAAATCCGGTCTCCAGAAAAGTTTCCATGCTGATCTCGGACCGGTGTTATAAGAGTGAGGGGATCTCGGATTTTATCAGATTTGTAGAAGATTATTACGGGGTGAACTAAAGCAAAAAAAGCAGACAATAAAAAGAATGTGCCTTGGTCCATTCATGATTCCCGCGCAATCGTTTGCGGCCGTCCGCATCTTCGCGCAAGCGCACGTTATTAACATACAGTGCCTTGTTGTTTAACCACTCTATTGAATTTTTTTAATAAAAAAGCCATGGTCACATCATTATCGGTGCAATCATGGCTTTTCTGCTATTCACTTCTTCTATTTATTTCTGCTGTCTAGCTTCATTTAAGCTCATTCCGCCGCGGACACGTTCTTCAATGCGGTCCTCTTTCGCCTTGATCTTCTCAGCTTCCTCAAGAACTTCCTTTAAGTACGCGCTCGGAACAACGGCAACTCCGGTGCGGTCCATTAAAACAAGATCTTCCGGGCAGATCTGGACACCGCCGAGGAATACCGGAACATCCACGTCAACAGTCTCCATGACGCGGGCACTCTTTACCGGGCTTGTGCCGCCGAGGTAGACCGGGAATTTCAGGTCTGCGATCTCATCGATGTCGCGGAGACTTCCGTTTGTGAGTTCACCCATGACACCGCGCATCTGGGCTCTTGTGGCGAGCATCGCGCCGCCGGTAGCCACATCGTTAAGTCCAGTTGCCTCGATGACGAGAAGGTCGCCGTACTCGGTCTGGCTGTCGATGATGGATGCCTGTTTTGTCAGGGACTTTCCGTCAAAAGCTGTCTTTCTGCGCATCTGGCGGAGTGTCTTCGCGAAACCTGCGGTTCTCGGCTGGTAAACGTCTAACGGGCGGAGTCCGAGGACGATTCCGGAGCGGAGTCCGAGGTTGTCCATAGCGTCGGAAATATTTGCGGTCGGGAATTTCTTGTAGTTTTCGATCCAGTAAGTTCTTTCTTCTTTGTTGAACATGATAATGTATTTCACAGCCGTTTTGTACCTGTGCAGCTGTGATTTTCCTTTCTAAAGAATAATAGGCATTACTTTGCAGGAAACAGAAATGATTCATTTTCCTCACACAGTCACATTTATAAATTTATTATACCAGAAAACACACGATGCTTTTATGAATTCACGGCAATTCTTCATGCCAAAATATTATGAAGGGCAATTCCTTAAATTCATCTATTACGCCTTACGGAAAATGCCCGATGAAAATTCACCAGGCACTCCAGGATGCAGCCGGACTTTTCAGAATGCACCGATCTGAAAAGTCACAGTTATCTAAATTTAGGCAATAATCTTGTAAACTCCAACAAAAGCGAATACAGCTAACACTGCAAGTGCGATGAAGGATACCGCAAACAGCTCAACGAAAAGTCTGTTCTGCGGGAATTTCTCGTCCGCGTTCTCCTGCTGCGCGACGCCTGCCATAATGAGAGCACCGGTTGTGGAAATCGGGGTGAAACCGGAAACAGTTCCGCCGATGACGATCACGGAGACAAGCTCTAACGCTGTCACGCCGCCGATACTTGCCGCAAGTCCGCTTGCTGTCGGGATCAGGGTCGGGAATACGACGCCGAGACCGGAGCTGAAGAAGGACATGAGACCTGCCGCGATGGCCATGATCGTTGCGGCTGTCTTCGGACCCATAACGGATTCCAGACCGTCGACCATGATATCGATACCGCCGGAGATGGAAATAACATTCATCAGGATGCCAACACCAAGAACCATGATGATAACGTTCCACGGAATCATCTTGAACGCAGTCTTCTCATCACCGCAGCCGAGAACGATCAGAACAGAGCCAACAGTGAAACCTGTGAGACCAACATTCCAGGAGAAAAACAGGGCACCGATGGCGAGAGCTGCAAGTCCCGCGAGGGAGAGCCACTGGTTTTTGCTGAATTTCGGAAGAACGTCCTCATGATCCGTATGTGGAGCGACCTGCCATCCTTTATAGTAAACGTATACGAGAACTGCCACTACAAGGGCTGTCACAGTGAGGCACATCATGATCGGAACCGTATTTCCGGTGAGTCCCTGTGCTTCCATAAGCTCACGGACAACGGCGCTCTCCGGAGTCAGCGGGCTCATACGGCCGGACATAACGCCGAGATCGCCGATGATCGCTGTCATGATCGGGTTTACTCCCGCGGAAATAGCAACCGGGATCGCGATGACCGGAACGATTGCCAGGGACGGGATCGCGCCCGGTCCAACCGCGCAGATCAGGAATCCAAGCAGATACATCACAAACGGGATCAGCGCCTTGTGCGGTCCGACAAGGGCTACCATTTTCTTTGCAAGAAGTTCCAGAGTTCCGTTTTCATTGATGATGGCAAAGAGGTATGTGATGCCGATCATCTGCATGCAGAGGGAGGAACTGAATCCCTTGATGATGTCTCCGGCCTTGATCCCGTAGACGAGACCGAGGATCATGGAGAAACCGATACATAAAATTCCGACGTTCGCCTTGCGGACGAAGCCGATAACGATGGCTGCTAAAAGAGCGATCAGTGAAATAAGACCAAGATTCATATGTACCTCCTAGCGGAATGTGATGCAGACTGGGCTTTCAGCTGCGATCACGCGTCCGGTATATTTCATGCGGCCCTGTTCAGAGTCAAGTTTCATCTCAATGATGGTATCACTGTCCTCGTTTGCCATGTAGAAACGGCTGTAATCCGGGTTGAAAGTGATGAAACGCGGGGTAAGTCCCATTGCCGGATAGTAGCCGAGCTCTTTCATGTAACCGGTCTCCTGGTTGATGCGGTAGAGGACGATGGACTCGTGGATACGGTTGGAACCGATGAGGATCTCGCCGTTCTTGTCAAGGAGAGAGGCGCTTGCCTGTCCCTCGCCAGTGTATGTCTCCGGAAGTGTCGGCAGATTCTGGCGCGGAAGAAGCTTTCCGTTTATATCATCGAAGCCGAAGTATGTCATCTTGTTGCCTTTTTCATTGATCAGGTATGCATAGTGGTTGTTCGGATGGATCGCGATGTGGCGCGGCTCATCGTACTCTCTGGAACGGAAGCAGTCTGTCTCAGTGAGTGTGCCGTTTTCCGCGTCGAAACGATATACGAGAACCTGTCCGTATCCCTGGATTCTTCCCTGTGTCACAACGAAGAGGAATGTCTTTGTCTGGTCCCAGATGCACTGGTGCGCGAAGGAGACAGTTCCCTCTTTTTTGCCCGGAAGATGTGTCTCAGAAATGATATCGCCGAGACTTCCATCTGCGTTTCTTTTAATTACATAGACAGCGCCGCCCTGAAGAGCAGCAACGACTAAGTATTTGTTTGTCTTGTCAGCAGTGATGAATACCGGATTCTTTCCGCCAATGTCGATCATATTTAACGGGGATAAGGTTCCGTCCTCGAGGATCTTGTAGCTGGAGACTTTCGTCTTGTCGCCATGAACAGAGTAGAGGAAGTTTCCATCGTTGTCCATTGTCTGGTAGGACGGGTTCTCCTCCTCAGTTTTTAAGCACTGGATCAGGTTCCAGTCGCCTGTCTTTTCGTCGATTTTGAAGACTTTTAAGCCTTTCCCTCTTGCGTTTCTCTCTTTTGTTGTTCTGCAGCCCACATAAGCGTAGCTCATTTCCTTTTCCTCCTAAGATAAATATAAGTCCGTAACAGTTCCGTTCGTTTCCAGTTACGTCAGATCATACAATTTAAGATTCCCACTTGATCACGACCGCGGAATCGAAGACTTTTTTGAGGTCCGGCGCAGTCTGTGAAGAAAACGGTGTGTGCCGGAGAGCCTTCGTAATTCTGTTTTGTGATACTTATATGATAAATTATTAACATGTCAAATGGAAATTCAGGAAAAGAATAGGCGCGGTATTCCATTATGGAATATCACGTTCTGAGATAATTTTAGATATCCTTATTATAGCATGACTTTATATTGGTTGGATTCGTTTTTTGCATCATTACGATTAGAATGATATTTGCAAAATATTGAATTGGACTATAATTACCTGGTTGTTATGGCGTGACTGTTTCGCATTCTTACTGATCCCCTATTGTAATTCCATCCGTATTCCCTTAAAATATGCATATCTGCCATTTACGCAAATACTGAAGTTTCTTCGGTTTAATCTTGGCAGAGCGGCAATTCTGTCATCAAAAATCTTATGAATATACAGGAGTTTTACCATGAAAAAAACAGTTCTCGTCACCGGCTCATCCCGCGGGATCGGGCGGGCGGTGGCTTTAAAATTTGCTTTCTGCGGTTACCGCGTCGTGATCAACTGTGCCCGCAGCACAGAGCGGATGGAAGAAGTGAAAAAAGAAATTGAATCGCTGGGCGCGGAATGCCTGGCGGTACAGGCGGATGTTGGAGATCCGGATGACTGTAAACGTCTTTTTAAGGAGATCGAATCCCGCTTCGGACATGTGGACATCCTCATAAACAACGCCGGAATCTCCATCATCGGCCTCTTACAGGATCTAAGTTTCGAGGATTGGAACCGGATCCTCTCCGCAAACCTCTCCTCCGTCTTCCACTGCGCGAAGCTGGCGATTTCAGGAATGATCCACAACCACAGCGGAAAGATCATCAATATCTCCTCCGTCTGGGGCGTCTGCGGCGCTTCCTGTGAGGCAGCCTACTCCGCCACAAAAGGCGGCGTCAACGGTCTCACCATGGCCCTCGCCAAGGAACTTGCTCCGTCCGGCATCCAGGTAAACGCCATCGCCTGCGGAGCCATTGACACGGAGATGAACGGATTTCTGTCTGAGGAAGAACATGAGATGCTCGTAGACGAGATTCCTGCCGGACGCATGGGAAAACCGGAGGAAGTCGCGGATCTTGTCATGAAGCTCGTAGAAGCTCCTGATTACCTGACCGGGCAGGTTGTTAAATTAGATGGCGGCTGGATCTAAATCACACATTATAAAGGAATTTGCCGCAACCAATCTCGCACTGTGCGCAGTCACCTGCTGCAATCACATCTTTACACAGCTATTTTTCACCTGCAGAACCTGCTGCTGGCAGCTTCTTACAGATGCATGAAAGCTTCATAAAAACAGGACTGCTCCACCAGCATTTCATTTTGCCTGGAAGCAGTCCCATTTTTTATCCTGCAATATCTACATACAATTTTTATTTCTCTTCTTCAAATGCTCAGGCATTCTTCGCTTTTCTCTCCTCGCGCTCCCGCTCAGCCTGGGACTTTCTTAAGTAGTCCGGCTTATGCTCCATGGCGGTCTCTGTCTTTCCTTCCTCGAAGTAGACAGCGCCCAGAGCGGCCACAGAAGCGGCTCTCTGGCGGTTTACGTGGGCCGGGGCAAGATCATAAGGCACAGTCATTTTCTCCCGGATCTGCTTCTCGT
>CAVIYT010000013.1:4743-8889 GCA_963646925.1 Paludibacteraceae bacterium | reverse complement strand
CGCGGCAGGCGGAGCTGCTGTTGCAGTGGTGGCTGTCGTTGCCATCGCGGGAACGGTGATCGGAAACCATAAGGACACGTTCTCCCGGGGCATGAAGGTTGAGACTGCGGCCGCGTCCTTAGAGACGACAGAAGCGGCGTCCGACAGCTCGGAGGAGAGAAGCATCGTCCTTGAGACGACGCTTTCCGCTGAGGAGATCGAGTCCAAGGAATACGAAAAGACTGTCCAAAGCATCGTGGACAGCTACGCGAACCTTGGTATCGCGGAAGTTTCCGGTTACCTGAACGTCAGAAAAACGCCGGAGAGCTTCGGTGAGGTCGTAGGTAAGCTGCCGAAGGGCGGCGCCTGCGAGATCCTTGATACCTCAACAGATGGCTGGTATAAGATCTCATCCGGCGGTGTGACCGGTTATGTGAGCTCCCAGTATGTCTATACCGGTGATGAGGCGAAGAAACTGGCTGCTGAGAATGTGGCAGAGCGCGCGGTGATCGATGCGGACAAGCTGAATGTCCGTTCCGAGCCGAAGGCGGATGCTGACGTTGTGGACCAGGTATTTAAAAACGAGCGTTACGACATCAAGGGCCAGCAGGACGGCTGGGTCCAGATCTCCGATGGATATATTTCCGCGGATTATGTCACCGTAAAATATGCCCTGGATGAGGCGATCAAGCAGGATATGAGACAGACCGTTTTAAGCCTCTATGACAACCTCGGTGTATCCAACGTATCGAGTTATCTGAACGTCCGTGACAACCCGGATGAGCAGAAGGGCAAGATCATCGCGAAGCTGCCGAGCAACGCGGGCTGTGATATCCTTGATTCTTCCACATCGGGCTGGTACAAGATCCGTTCCGGAAATATCACCGGTTATGTAAAATCTGAGTATATCCTGACAGGTCAGCAGGCGAAGGACAAGGCGCTTCAGGTCGCGAAACTCATGGCGATCTCCAACACGGACGGCGTCAATGTCCGCACGGAGCCGAACACGAACTCTTCGATCTACACGCAGATCTCCAACAGTGAGCGTTTCCTTGTTGCGGATCAGCAGGATGGCTGGGTAAAGATCGAGATCGATGATCAGGACGCATACCTGTCCAGCGATTATGTGGACGTTAAGTATGGTCTGGAAGAGGCGATCAAGTACACGCCTGTAGTCGAGGTTGCAGATAATTCTTCCAAGAATGATTCTAAGAGTAATTCGAAGAACAATACAAAGAATAGTTCCAGCTCCAAGAACAGCGGCAAGAAGAATAGTGCGAACGACGGCGCAGCCGGATCCAAGTCCGGAAGTGTTTCTTCCAAGCGTGCCCAGATCGCGAACTACGCGGTTCAGTTCGTCGGAAACAGATATGTATACGGTGGAACGAGCCTGACAAACGGAACAGACTGCTCCGGATTTACAATGTCCGTCATGGCGAAGTTTGGTGTATCTCTGCCGCATAACTCCGGCGCACAGGCGGGAAGCGGAAAGTCCATCACATCGAGTCAGATGCGTCCGGGCGATCTTGTATTCTACTCCGGCAGCGGCGGAATCAACCATGTAGCTCTTTATATCGGCAACGGTCAGGTATGTCATGCGTCCAACGCGAAATCCGGTATCAAGATCTCCACATGGAACTACCGTACTCCGGCGAAGATCGTGAATGTACTTGGTGATTAATTGAAAATGTAAGAGTTTGGACAGCCTGGTAGAAATGCCGGGCTGTCTTGGCAGAAAGAGATTGATTACGCTGGGCTGGCAGTGGAAATTAGTAAAATAGTTTAGGGAAATGCTTTTAGAAAAGTGGATTTCTCAGAGCACGTAACAGGAATATGCTGAAATTAGTCCGAGTAGGCAAGATATGGAACATATCAGGAAGGAAAGAACATGGAAAATAAGAAAATGATAAAAAAACATGCAGCAGGTCTCTGCGCGGGACTTGGCATCCTGCTCGCCGCGGCGGCACCGATGACGGCGTTTGCGGATACGGTGTATGTGAATGCGTCAAAGTTAAATTATAGAAATCAGCCGTCTACTGTATCTGGGGCGGTTCTTGGAACTCTGTCCCGCGGAACGGAGCTTTTCAGGGTGAAAAACAACGGGGAGTGGAGCGAGGTTCAGATCGGCGGATCAAAGACGACGGTTTATGTGGCAAGCCGCTATCTGACAACCAGCAAGCCGCAGAGCAGCACTGCGAAAACGGGAACAACAGCCGCAGGCGGAACTTCCACGGTCGCGGCGGATGGAACCGTGACGATCCCGGATTCCTTGAAGGCGTATGTGGATAAGGCATACCAGGTCGGAATGGATTCCAACTGGAAGTACGCGGGGATGTCCGCAATTAACAGTGGCTGTGCGGTCTTCTATCACAATGGAACCGCGAACCGCAAAAACAAGGTGGTTGCTGTAAATGCCGGACATGGAACATCCGGCGGATCAAAGGTGAAGACATTCTGTCATCCGGACCAGACAGCGAAGGTGACAGGCGGAACCACAGGGGCAGGAGCGACGAAAGCCGTTGCGGTATCCGGCGGAATGACTTTTGCGGACGGAACGGCGGAGAGTACTGTGACGTTACGAATGGCGCAGATCTTCAGGGATAAGCTTCTGGCGGCTGGATATGATGTGTTGATGATCCGTGACGGAAGTGATGTGCAGCTCGACAATGTGGCGAGAACGGTCATGGCGAACAACAAGGCAGACTGCCATATCGCCCTGCACTGGGATTCCACGAAGACGGATAAAGGCGCGTTTTATATGAGTGTGCCGAACAATGCGGCTTACCGCGCGATGGAGCCGGTGGCGTCCCACTGGGAGTCCCACAATAAGCTTGGAAGCGCGCTGGTCGGCGGATTAAAGCAGAACGGCGTGAAGATCTTCTCATCAGGTTCCATGGAGATGGATCTGACCCAGACGTCTTACTCCACGATCCCGAGTATTGATATCGAGCTTGGGGATGGAAAGTCCGCCCATGATGACGCAACGTTGAATAAGCTGGCGGATGGACTTGTCGCTGGCGTGAACAGCTTTTTTGGACAGTAAATTTTAAAGAGTTATATTGGGAAAGTTTGAGAGAATGCCGCTGCTGGGGAAAATACCTGGCGGCGGTTTTTGAATTGCCAGAAAAAAGCGAACACGCAGGATGGTGGAAGGTGCCAGAGCACGTTTTGGATAAAAAAACACCATCTCTCAATGGAAATGGTGTTCTTCGTGGACCTGATCGGATTCGAACCGACGACCCCCACAATGCGAATGTGGTGCGCTCCCAACTGCGCTACAAGCCCATAACGATATTCTTTTGACCTCATTATTATCGCACCACAGAGGGCGGATGTCAAGATTTTCCATTGGGAAAAGTGAAGAAATTTTGCTGGGATCGTTGGTGCAGTGTGGGATGAATGAATCGAACATATGGTTGTATCCGGGAGGAAAATGTGGTAAAATTGGAGACAGATGAAACGGAGAGAGAGGGGACTATATGATACTGATCGTATGTGTGGATGACCACAACGGAATGATGTTCAATCATCGCCGCCAGAGCCAGGACCGCGTTTTGCGAGCGGATGTGCTGGAACTCACGGCGGGGAAAGCGCTGTGGATGAATGCTTACAGCAGAAAGCAGTTTACGGAGAGTGACGCGGAAGAGATCCGGGTGGATGAGGCGTTTCTCGATGCTGCGGGGGACGGGGAGTTCTGTTTTGTGGAGAACGCGGATGTCTCCGGATGTATGGATCGGATCGAGGAGATCTATGTGTACCGCTGGAACAGGGATTATCCGGCGGATGTGTATTTTCCGGTGGATCTCGACAGCTGGAAGTGCGGGGAGACGAAGGAGTTTGCGGGCTCTTCCCATGAGAAGATCACGAGAGAGCGGTATGTCCGATAAATATGACAACAGAGGAGAATGACAGAATATGAAGAATTTGAGAAAATGGCTGCTCTGCGTGATCGCGGCGGTTTCTTTGACTGTGACGGCCTGCCAGGGCGATACTGCGGCTAACGCCAGTGTGGCGGCGGATGTTGCACATGCGGCGGGAAATATTCTTGGAAGTCTTGCAGAGGCGGCGGAGAGCTCTACTTCTGGAAACAGCAGTGGGCAGGGAAGCGGAACATTATCAGGGGCATCCGGGACCTCATCGACAACTGGGGAGTTCAGTCTTTCCGAT
>CAVIYT010000013.1:2705-4733 GCA_963646925.1 Paludibacteraceae bacterium | reverse complement strand
CTCATCGGGGACGGCAGGGACCTCGTCGACGACCGGGAAGTTCAGTCTTTCTGATATCCCGGAGTATACCGGATCGCCTTATGTGGCGGTCAACGGAAATGTTCCGTATTTTACGGAGGATGACCTGACGGATGTCTCTTTTGAGAGTTACAGCGACCTGGATTCCTTAGGGCGCTGCGGAGTAGCCTACGCCTCCGTCTGCACCGATACGATGCCGACAGAAAAACGCGGCTCCATCGGCGAGGTAAAGCCAACGGGATGGATCAATGTGAAATACGACTTTGTGGACGGAAAATACCTGTATAACCGCTGCCACCTGATCGGATATCAGCTCACAGCGGAGAACGCGAATGAGAAGAACCTCATTACAGGCACGAGATATTTCAACGTCCAGGGAATGCTGCCGTTTGAGAACCTGACGGCCGACTATGTAAAAGAAACCGGAAACCATGTGCTGTACCGAGTGACGCCGATCTTTGAGGGCGATAACCTCGTGGCATCCGGCGTTCTGATGGAGGCGGAGTCCGTGGAGGACGAAGGCGACGGAGTCCTGTTCTGCGTTTATGTTTATAATGTCCAGCCGGGAGTCACGATCGACTACGCGACGGGAAAGAGTGAGCTGGCAAAGGACGGAAGTATGGGAAACGGCCAGAGCGGAATCACGGCAGGCACCGGAAAAACGTCAGGTACATCGACTGGTGGAAGCAAGTCATCAGGAACCTATATCCTCAATACCAAGACCATGAAATTCCATAGCCCGGACTGCGATTCTGTGAAGAGTATTAAGTCTGAGAACCGGGAAGAGTATACGGGGGAGCGGAAGAAGCTGATCGATGAGGGATATGAGGCTTGTAAGAGCTGTAAACCGTAGGAGATGTTTCAATAGTATATAAAATTAAGGCCATAACATAAAGCCCGGCTTCATGCATTTAGAGTGCGTGGAGCCGGGCTTCTTCAAAACCTGCCCTATGTCCAATATCAATACCAGTAGATAAAATACTCATATGTGCATCCTCCCATTCTTCACTCTGTTTTACTTCAGTAACAATTGCGTCCAGCCTGCGGAGCCTGTCATCAATGACAAGAATTTCGGGATTGAAGAGTGTAGAGTTCTTCATATACTGCAGAAGACTCACAAGTTCATCCCGTTCATTCTTACTGCTCATATTCAAAAATATTCTCATCGTCTCATCCCCAAGCTCCATCCCCGAAATCTGGTGACAGCGCTCTGTGAATGTATACATGGCGCGGTCTTTTCCGAAGAGATCGGTCTGGGTGATGAATATCACGATCGTTGAGGGCAGGTGACGGTATTTTGTATGTTTACCTGCCTTTAATGCCGGTGCATCAAGAAGTCCCTGATAATACCGGGAACGTTTCTTGAGATCGTCCTCCGACGCATCGTTCTGCATCTCGGTTGCGAATCGCCTGGAATCCTCTGCCAGTGCCCAGGCGTCGAGACGGATTCCGCGTTTTCCTTTGCTGTTGAGAATAACGTCCTCAACACGGACCTGTGAGAGCCTGAGATCTGGCTCATCCAGCATAATACTGAGTACGCATTCCTGCGCCTCTTTGTGCTTCATGACCGCCAGGAACAGGGCGAAATCGCTGAGATTGACATTCGTAAAATCAGGCGATTCCCTGTACTCTTTGGCGGAAATGAGAGCATGGATCAGTTGCTTTTCCATTCAGTCCCTTCCTTTCCTGGAAAATTGGGCAGGAGAGGGAGATACGAAACATCCCTGACTCTCTGCCAGTTGTTTAGGTGAATTCAGCAAAGAGTCTTCAGATGCCGTAATGGCCAGAATAGAAAATAGATCATAGAATTCGTTAGAAACCTTGCTTGGGATTATATTAGCATGTGGAGAGCTGGATGGCAATGTAGCTAGGTACTAAAAATTATAAAAACTTCATAAACAGGTTCACATAGTATTGCATGAGAAAAGGGACCGCCACATATGAGTGGCAATCCCTTTAGAATAGATGCAAATTGAGTTTAGAATTCAGGAGAAATCTCATCAGAAAGAG
>CAVIYT010000013.1:2077-2695 GCA_963646925.1 Paludibacteraceae bacterium | reverse complement strand
GAGCATTGTCTGTAATAATGTCATCTTCTGGTGTAAGAATTTCGGTCTCTTCTTCATATTCACTATTATCGATTTTAGAATCGATACTGATCGTTGTTTCGGTCGCATCCTCATTATCAACAGTAACTTCATCAAGAGAATCGGAAGAAATATCGCTAATTACTTCGTCAGAAACGATAGGAGTAGTTGCTTCTGCAAGTTCAGTTTCCTGAACGGATGCAGGAGTGAATTCATAAGTAAGTGTTGGATAATTTTCAGCGGTAATACTTATCACGTTAAGTTCATCCACCGTAAATTTATCAGCACTAATTTTGATGGATTCATACTGCCAATTGTCATTATAGTTACGATTGAAGAGTACGGATTTATTGTTAATAGAAATTCCGTTAGAGTTATTAATTGCTGAAATATAGTTGTCAAGGTCTTTTCCGGTTAATCCTTCAAAGGTGATTAAGTAATAGTGAGTAGTTCCGAAGCTATCACTTTCTGTGATTAATTCAACGCCAGCGATATTTAACTCTGAAGTTTCATTACCTGGCTTAGAAGGTGTATTGTCATCAGCAGCTACAATGTTACCCTTAGAATCAACAGCAAAAGTATAGTTTTTATAACCATCAG
>CAVIYT010000013.1:0-2067 GCA_963646925.1 Paludibacteraceae bacterium | reverse complement strand
ACGATTGTGATGTTAGTATTTCCATCGGAAGTAAAACCGTTGAAGGCAAGATCAAGGTATACATAATAGTTCTTTTCTTTTACTGAACGATATTGATCATCCTTAAAGCTAAAACCTGCCTCTGAATATTTTGTATTACCTACGGTAACAGAGGTGATGGAGTTAAGGTAACTGTTTACAACAGAATCGTCATCGCTAAAGGAAATACGATAATGAGCAGTATCCCATGAAGATTTCTCTACATATGCTGCAGTGTCAGCTGTAGGAGCGGAACCAGTTGTTACACTGAATATAATATCCTGATTATCGTAACCATTTGCTGTGAGAGTAAGAGTTACAGAATCAGATACAGATAACTTTGCTCCGGTATTTACTGTTAAAATTGTTTTCTTGTCAATAGTTTTAACGGTAAATCCAATGTTGTTATAATTATTTCCATTGTAAATGGATTCAACAGCATTTAAGTAATCACTGTCGTCACAAGTGATTTCAAGGTCACAGCCCTTAGAAATTTCATTATCATAAACCAGTTCTGGAACTGTTCTTGTAGTATTGTTTGTCACCTGACCATTGGAATCAAGTTCTACCTCATAAGTGAGTGGTGTGTATCCATCGGCTTTTATAGTAATGGTAGCGGTGGTAGAAGAATCAAATCCATTTTTGGAAAGGTCAAGGCAGGTATAAGGCTCAGTGCCATAAGAATCAGACTTGCGGCTCTTCTTAAAGTGACTGTCACTGTAGGTCTCACCTGATGTATAAACAGTACTATTAACAGTAACTTCCTTCACAGCATCAAGGAAAGCGGTAATATCATCTGCTGGACCAAAGAATGAAAGTCTATAGTAGGAAGAAAAGTCTGTAGTTTTTATTACATTAGCAATAGCCGGAGCTGTTTTTGTTACAGATGGAACATCAGTTGATCCAGAATCATTGCTGCGCACCGCAAAGTTTGCGGTTAATGGGTTTTCATAGTAATTGGCAGAGACCTCAAGTGTGTAGGTACCTGGAATTACATTGTGAAGCATGATTGTTTTTTTATCTTCAGAAAGCTCAAAGTAAACAGAATCTCTGGATTCATAAAGATAATGATAAACATAATCTGCAGTGCCGTTTGCATCAATTAAGACTACCGGTTCTTTGAGGTTTGATAAGAAATCTCCCTCAGATCTCTCAACCGTAAAGGAAACCGTTGCCTTTCCATTTTCATCCGGAGTGAAAGCTTCCTTGCCGTCATCGTAGTTTACGTTCAGGCTCAGGTTCTCTTCAACGACTTTGTTGTAATTAACTTTTACTGTCTGGCTCTTATAACCGGAAGCATCGATCGTAACTGTTACCTCGCCTGGTTTAAGGGCATCTGCGTTAATTGTGATCGTTCTTGTCTCTGCGTTAACGGTATACTTGCTGGAATCAAGTTCTCTCCAGTCACCGTTGAGATAAAGAGCGGTTACTTTTCCAAGGTAGTTGGTATCTTCACAGCTTAAAACGAGATCACTTCCCTCAGATGTAGAAGTAGCTGTGACAGCCGGGGCCTCAAAGCGTCCGTAGGAATCGCTGTACTGGATATCGCCGAGGAGACCGTCTTCCAGAATTTCTTTTACCGCATATGGACGGTTCGGATCTTCTACGCCAGTTTCTTTATACTCCGCGAATGTGAGAGTAGTTCCCTTAAGTGCTGCATCGGAAACTGCGTTAAAGTAATCAAGCCATGTATAATAGGTCGTATTGCCTGTATCAAATACGGAATCAACTCCGCTTAACATGTTCCAGTAATCGATAATGCCGTTGACCGCATCATTCTGTTCGACCATATCGTTTAAGATATTTGCGTTTACAAGCAGATCGGAATCAAAGATCAGGTCAGCACTTGTGGCTGTGCTGCCGCCGTCACCGCTTCCAGAGGAGCTGCCGGAAGAGGTTGCGCGGGACACGGCGTCAACAGAGAGTGTGGATACTTTCTTCGCTGTCGGTACTTCCTCGCCGCCGGTTACTGCAAAGGATTTGCTTATGGTCTTAAATCCATTGGAGTAAAGCGTGATGGTATATTTTCCATTGTACGGGATGTTATTT
>CAVIYT010000012.1:0-5153 GCA_963646925.1 Paludibacteraceae bacterium | reverse complement strand
TCTCCTCCGCGGAAGAAGCGGCAGCAGTTGTCTCGGTTGTGGATGATGAGCAGCCTGCGAGGAGAGATCCTGCGATCGCGGCAGCCATCATGACAGATAACATTTTTCTCATAACTAAATTCCTCCTGGAAATAATCTGGCAGACATGGACTTTGTCCAAATGTCCGCGTAAATAATAAATCCCCGGTATGCACACGAAAAGAGCATACCGGGGGCATTTGTCATGGCAGAAATTCCCGTATCAGATTCTTTTCGTCTTTTCCCTCAGGACAGATGACCTTTGGGGTTAGCACGACCGAACTAAATAGAATATATCATGAGGACCTGAGAAAGTCAATCCAACCTGAGACAGTCGAAGAACCGGTGTCACTGCACATGGGAGAAAGTTTCTGAATTAAAAATTTGATACAATACGGTGGCATGCCTGGTTTGAGGGCGAACGATGGAATGCCTGAAAAAATGAGCGGCAGCAGGGGACAGAAAAGAGGCAGATATGGCGCCCGACTTTGTGAAAAAAGAGACAAAGAAAGCCGTTTGGACAGCCGCCCGCAGAGAACAATGTTCCGACCAGGAAAGATAGAAAAACCTAGGAAAATACAGGGAATTTCAGAATCTGTACTTTATGGAATACAATTTAAGAAAATAAGGTTTTTCTGCGGAATGCGTTAAATTATATGCAATTTCTGGCTTGCTTTGCAAGGGGGGATATGCGATAATATGTTGCGAAAACATTAAAAAATTAAGGTATAAATGAGGAATTCAAATTAGGAGGAAATGGTATGAAAACCAACGATGAGGCACTGCTTAAGATCAAGTATGACGTGCTGCGCGCAGTTTCCAAACTGGCTTTTGAGGGAAAGCTGGAAGAGGAGAGAGACAATATCCCGTTTAAGCTGATTCCGGGACCGAAGGCACAGTTCCGCTGCTGCGTATACAAGGAGAGAGAGATCATCCGTCAGAGAATCCGTCTTGCGGAAGGAAAATGTCCGAGCGACAAGCAGAGCGACAACATGATCCAGGTCATCTCTTCCGCATGTGAGGAGTGTCCGATCACAAGATTCGTCGTAACCGATAACTGTCAGAAATGTATGGGTAAAGCCTGTCAGAACGCATGTAACTTCGGCGCAATCTCCATGGGCCGCGACCGTGCCCATATCGATCCGAGCCTTTGTAAAGAGTGCGGACGCTGTTCCCAGGCCTGTCCGTATAACGCAATCGCTGAGCTGATCCGTCCGTGCCGCCGCGCCTGTCCGGTAGACGCGATCAAGATGGACCTCGAGACAGGTATCTGCCAGATCGATGAGAAGAAGTGCATCCAGTGCGGCGCCTGTGTAAGAAGCTGCCCGTTCGGTGCGATTTCCTCCAAGGTATTTGTTGTACAGGTCATCGAGGCGATCAAGGCTGGCAAAAAGGTCGTAGCGATGGTCGCTCCGGCTGCGGAAGGTGAGTTCGGTAAGGACATCACAATGGAGAGCTGGCGCGTTGCGCTAAAGAAAGTCGGCTTTACAGATATGGTAGAGGTTGCCGCAGGCGCTGATATGACAGCTGCTTACGAGGCAATGGAATGGGCGGAAGCATTCAAGGAAGGTAAGAAGATGACAACTTCCTGCTGTCCGGCATTCGTAAATATGATCAAGAAACATTATCCGAACCTGATCGACAATATGTCCACAACGGTATCCCCGATGTGCGCGGTATCCAGAATGTTAAAAGCGATCGATCCGGAGACGATCACCGTATTTATCGGACCGTGTATGGCGAAGAAGTCCGAGGCTGCTGACAAGTCCATTGAGAACAATGCGGATTACGTTCTTACCTTCGGTGAGGCGATCGAGATGATGCGCGGTAAAGATGTTGAGCTTGAGCCGGCTGAGGAGACAAAGCAGGAAGGCAGCGTCTTCGGAAAACGCTTCGGAAACGGCGGCGGCGTAACAAACGCGGTTATCGAGTGCTTAAAGGAAAAAGGCGAGAGCACAGACGTGAAGGTTGCGCGCTGCAGCGGTGCGGCTGAGGTCAAGAAAGCTCTTCTTCTTCTCAAGGTCGGAAGACTTCCGGAAGACTTCATCGAGGGCATGATGTGCCAGGGCGGCTGTGTAGGCGGACCGAGCAACTTAAAGCAGGAGATGGCGTTCAAGAAAGACCGTGATGCGGCGATCGCGAGGGCTGACGGACGTGGAGTATGGGAGAACTTACAGAATTACGATATGGATTCTTTCTCCATGCATCGCACTTATGAGAAGCCGGAGGCTTAATATAGGTTTACATAATATGTGAATATGACAGATGAGTCGGCTGAGGCTGGCAGACATCTGTGAATAAAAAAACAGCATGTATTTTCTGGAGAATTTCCGGAAGGTACATGCTGTTTTGACGTTATGTATCCGAAAGAGGTTATCGGCTTATCAGCGGGAAAACTGCGGCCTGCAGCAAGGCGCACTCATGCCTGGCGCGGAAACTATTCGCAAAAATTACCATGATATGGTAAAATGGGCTTAGATCATTTCGGTAGAACGGGGAGTATGACTATGGGAAAGCTGAACGATATTTACATACAGGAAAACTTGAAAAAAAATTTAGACAGCATTCCGGAATATACGGTGACGACGGTGGTTGCCCCTATGGGATATGGAAAGACTACGGCGGTCACCAGCTTTTTAAAGGGTCTTGGTGATTCTGCGCTGGTATTCCGTCAGAACATGCTGGCCGACGAGGGCAGTATCTTCTGGAGCAGCTTCTGCCGCAGTTTCCGGAACTTTCCAAAGCTTCGCCAGGAACTGGGCGAGATGGGAATGCCGAAGAACGACGCGGCGAGATCCCTGTTTTTGGAGATCCTTTTGGACGGACTGGAGAGCGAGACGAGGGATATCTACCTTGTCCTGGATGACTTTCACCTCGTGAAGGACGATGTGATCCGGA
This sequence comes from Paludibacteraceae bacterium, assembly GCA_963646925.1. Taxonomy (GTDB): domain Bacteria; phylum Bacillota; class Clostridia; order Lachnospirales; family Lachnospiraceae; genus Pilosibacter. Next base: position 2,237 of record CAVIYT010000012.1, on the reverse strand, counting down.
AATTCCTCCTGTTTCTCATCAAACAGCTGCCGGAACAGTTTAAGCTCATTATCATGAGCCGCGGGGAGGTTTTTGAAAATCAGGAAAAACAGGAACTGGGGCGCCAGCTTCTTGAGATCACAAAGGAAGATCTGAGTCTCAAAAAGCAGCAGATCTTCCAGTACGCGAGGCATTGTTCCGTGGCGCTGAGCGAGGAACAGGGCGAAACGCTGAGCAGGATGACAGAGGGCTGGATCTCGATGATCTACTTAAACTTTAAGGAACTTTCATCGAGCGGCCGACTCCTCTCCGACGGTGAGTCCATCTATGACGGGATGAGAAAACTGTTCTTTGATACCGTGGATGAGACTCACAGGCAGTTTCTCTGGGTCATGTCCGTGTCGGACGGATTTACCGCGGAACAGGCAGAGTTTCTGTGGGGAGATTCCTGCGAAAAACTTCTGGACGACCTGACCGCGGGAAACGCGTTTATCAGCTGTGACCGGGCGACAGGGATCTACCGGTATCATCACATGCTGCTGGCCTGTGCCAGGGAGTCTTTCGATGAGCTTCCGAAAGCGGAGCAGGAACAGCATCTGCGGGATCTGGGCCGCTGGTATATGAAAAATGGGGAGATCCCGGAGGCGATCGAGACATTCTACCGGGCCGGGGATTACGACTCGATGCTCGGAGCGCTGGAGACGACCCAGTCTTCCTGGCAGAGCAACGAGTACCGGAACCGGCTGAAAGTTTGGCTGGAAAAATGCCCGGCGGAGATATTTAAGAAACATTATCTGGCGCAGATCATCTGCATGCGGCGGTTCTTTTTCTTCGGAATGATGCCGGAGATGATGAAGATGAAGGAATTTTTCCTCTCCTGCATGGAACATCCGGATGATATCGACGAGAAGACGAGAAACCAGTATTTCGGGGAGTTTTATATGAACATGAGCTTCCTGGAATACAATAAGATCTCCGCCATGAGCGTTCTTCACCGGAAGGCGGGCAGCCTGATGACGGAAAAGGCGGTGACTCTTGATACCACAAACAGCTGGACCTTCGGGTCGCCGTCGGTACTCTGGCTGTATCACAGCGGCTGCGGGGCACTGGATCGGGAAATGGACGAGATGTATGAGTGTATGCCGCACTATTACCGCCTGACGGAAGGACATGGACAGGGCGCGGAGCACATGATGGCGGCGGAGACTGCCTTTGACCGTGGGCTGGATGCGGATGCGCTGATCGCCATGGAAAAGGCGGATGACGCGGCAAAGCGGTATGGCCAGTGGGGGATCCGGACATGCTGTCTGTTTTTAAAGATGCGGATGGCGTTAAAGAACGGCGGCCTTGAAAAGCTTGATAAGGAGCGGAAAGACTTCCGCCGGGAACTCATGGAGAACCGCCAGTATATCATGATCCACAGCATGGACCTCTGCGACAGTTTTATCGCTGCCTTAAAAGGGGAGCCGGAGAAGATCGTGTCCTGGGTGGCGGACGGGCTTTTAGAGAGTTCTGCTGTGCTGGGGGCGGCGATGGCATCGGCGCTTACGATCTACCACCAGGTGCTTCTCGCGAAAGGAGAATACTCGAAGCTCGCGGCGAGAAAAGAGAGCATGGAAAAGCAGTTTCTGGAAAACCGGATCGTCTATGTGATGCCGACGGTCTACCTCGAGATCCAGCTTGCGTCGGCGTTCGCCCATCTTGGGAAGGGACAGGAGGCGGCAGAGGCGCTGAAGAAAGCCGCGGATCTGGCATTTGTTGACAGGATCTACATGCCCTTTGTGGAAAACATGGAATGGATCCCGAAGTGGCTGTGGAAAACGCTGGCGGATCTGCCGGAGTATAAAGAAGACTTGCGGCGGATCGGTGAACTCTGCGGAAACCGCAGGGGTGCCGCGGTTTTGGGGCGGTCCGGTTCCGCACTCTCGGAACTTTCGGAGAGGGAGCTTGAGATCGCGAGACTGGCGGCGGAGTATGTCAGCAACCAGGAGATCGCGGAGCGCCTGTTTTTGACGGAAAATACGGTGAAGACCCACATGAAAAACATTTATGCCAAACTTGAGATCGGCGGCAGCAGCCGGGATAAGAGGAGACAGCTGGAAAAAATCTTCAGGACGGAAAAATAGAATAAAAATCCCTCGAAGGTTACTACTTAGGGGTGAGGACATGCAAGAAAAGCTTCTGTACAATATAGGTATAGGGGCTTTTTTGCTTATAAAGCGTACTCTTTTCTAATTAGATTCAGGGAGGGATCATAT
>CAVIYT010000011.1:0-11547 GCA_963646925.1 Paludibacteraceae bacterium | reverse complement strand
ATTTATAAATATTAGCACAACTTTTATATATTTCATCAAAAGCCTGTAAAATCTTTTACATACTCCCATTTCCAAAACATTTCTCTTTTCATATGTAAATATTGTGCAAATTGAACATTGACAGAAACCGCCATTTAATGGTAATTTTACAGTAAATTCGCGCTGCGTTTTCATAATATGACAAACGCTGTACAAGAAAATATAATGAAGAGGTGTAGACATGCAGGAATTAAAACCGATCAAAGAAGGAAAAGTACGCGAAATTTATGACAACGGCGACAGCCTTATTATGGTGGCTACTGACCGCATCAGCTGTTTTGACGTGATCCTTCACAATGAGGTTACCTCCAAAGGTGCTGTTCTGACCCAGATGTCCAAATTCTGGTTTGACTTGACAAAAGATATTCTTCCGAACCATATGATCTCCGTTGATACAAAGGATATGCCGGAATTCTTCCAGCAGAAAAAATTTGAAGGAAAGACTATGATGTGCCGCAAATTAAAGATGCTGCCGATCGAGTGCATCGTCCGCGGATATATCACAGGAAGCGGCTGGGCAAGCTACAAGAAAGACGGCACAGTATGCGGAATCCGTCTTCCGGAAGGTTTAAAGGAATCTGATAAGCTCCCGGAGCCGATCTACACTCCGTCCACAAAGGCTGAGATCGGCGACCACGACGAGAATATCTCCTTCGAGCAGAGCATCGACCATCTCGAGAAATACTTCCCGGGCAAGGGCCGCGAATACGCAGAACTCCTTCGTGACAACACCATCGCTTTATATAAGAAGTGCGCAGAGTACGCCCTCACAAGAGGCATCATCATCGCCGATACAAAATTCGAGTTCGGTCTCGACGAGAACGGAAATCTCGTGATCGGTGACGAGATGCTCACACCGGACAGCTCCCGCTTCTGGCCGGCAAAAGGCTACGAGCCGGGTCATGGTCAGCCGTCCTTCGACAAGCAGTTCGCCCGCGACTGGCTCACTTCCAACCCGGGCAACGACTGGACACTTCCGCAGGAGATCGTTGACAAGACTATCGCGAAGTATCTGGAAGCATACGAGATGATCACAGGGAAAAAATTAGAGGCATAACCCCCGCAACCTCCGCCTCTGAGATTTCCCATTTCCGAGTTGTATGAGATCGTCCCCTCACGCGCCCCCCGAGCAAATTAACGCGCGAGGGCACATCTTGTACACCTATACTCCTTTATATAGTTCCTCAATTTATGGAAAAAGCGTCCGGAATCCATCCCCCTATGGATCCGAACGCTTTTTCTATATCTCTTATCTTTATTTCCCCTGCATCTCCGACGGCGCCACACCGGCGATTTTTTTGAATGTGTTGGAGAAGTATGCAATATCTTTATATCCCACCATCTCCGCCACCTCATAAACTTTATTCCGGTGGTCAGCCAGAAGCTCCGCTGCTTTTTTCATTCGATAGCGGGTCAGCCAGCCCATGACTGTATATCCCGTCTCTTTTTTGAAGCAGTGACTCAAATGTCCCTCGCTGATTCCCACCGCGTTCGCGATCTTCGCCACATTGACGGAATTCTCCCCGTAATGGGCGACCGAATAGAGGACCGCATCCCGGACATAGCCGGTGAGTCCCGCCGTATTCTCATCAAAGGGCAGCAGGATCCGGAACGCGGGTGCGTCTGCTGCCTGTCCAAAACGATCCGCCTGTGCGCCGTCTTCCGATGCTCCTTTTCCCGCACCGGTACCGGCCTCCCCCGGCTTTCCTCCCGCTCCGGGCAGACTTCCGTCCCCCCGGGATACGAGACCATTCTCCAGCGCTCCGCTGTCCGAAACCACCGGTCTTCTCGCCGCCCGTTCTGTCTCAATCCGCTCCTTTGCCCTGAGGATCGCGTCCTCAAGTTCCCCGTCCTCAAAGGGCTTTAAGAGATAATCAAAAGCATAGAGCTTTAACGCCTCCCTCGCATAGGAAAACTCACTGTACGCCGTTAAAAAGATCACCTGGATCGGATTTCCCTCTTCCCTGAGTTTTTTCAGCATCTCCAGCCCGTTCATCTTCGGCATCCGGATATCGCAGATCATAAGGTCCGGATCTTTTTCATGCACCAGGTCCAGCGCCTCCAGTCCGTTTTCCGCCTCACCGACAACCTCGCACCCAAGCGTCTCCCAGTCCGTCTCCCCGACGATTCCCATGCGGACGAATCTCTCATCGTCCACGACAATTACCTTTATCATATTGGATCTCCTCCCCTGTCTTTCCGTCCCAATCAAAGTCATCCAAAGCTGTCTTTTATCCCTGTATCTGTGTTTCCGCTGCTACGGCCGGTATTCTTATGGTCACTTTTGTCCCACCGCTTTCCAGGCGTTCAGCCTTAAGCCCATAATTTTCTCCGTAATGCAGTCGGATGATCGTATCCACATTATAAAAGCCGATATGTCCGTTTCTCTGTTCCTTATCCCGGTTTCCAAGCCGTCGGATCACCTCATCGCTGATTCCGCAGCCGTCATCTGAGACCTCGATCACAAGCTCTGATTTTTTCCGATACGCCCGGACAAAAATATGCCCCTCATCCGCGTCCGCCAGCCCATGGATCACCGCGTTCTCCACGATAGGCTGGACGATAAGTTTCGGAACCATGACCGCCTCCGTCTCCGGATCGATCCCATACCGGAAATCAAATTTTCCGTTAAACCGGATCTTCTGGATCTCCGCGTAACTCTCCACCAGCGTCATCTCCTCCCGTAGCGTGATAAACTGAGCGCTGGAGATGCTGGTCCTCAAGATCTTCGCCAGCTTCGCCGCCAGTGTGGCGATCTCCGGAATATGGTTCGCCTTCGCCACCCACTTCATCGTGTCCAGCGTATTGTAGAGAAAATGCGGGTTTAACTGGGACTGCATCATGGCGATCTGGGTCTCATTGAGTTCCTTTTCCCTCTGGACCCGCTCCTCCATGTAGGAAGAGATCCGCTTCGTCATGATATTGAAGTTCTCCGCCAGCTCCCCGAACTCGTCCGGCCGCTCCATGTCCACATGGGTGTCCAGCTTTCCCTCCTGAACCTCATCCATGGCATCGTGGAGCACATGGATCGGCTTTGAGAGGAAGGAACTAATTCCCACCGCCACAGCAACGCTCAAAAGAAAACTTCCAGCCGCCATAAAAATAAGAACTGTGTACATGGATCTCGTGGTATCGCTCGTAAAGACATGGGGGCGGATCAACACGCTGTAAAGCCCCGTATCACCCAGACTGGAAACGTAGATGCTGTTGTTGTTCCACACTTCCGTCAGCGGTTCCCCCTGTAAAAAGCGGCTCCGCAGAACAGCCCCGACCGTCTCCCCCGACGCCGTTCCGACGCTGTACACCGTTTCCAGGAATCCATTGAGAATACAGATTCCGTCCTGACCGCTGTATGTACCGGAGAGCGCCTTCGCGAAGTGTTCCGCCGTCATCGTGACCACAAAATACCCGGAACATTCCTCCGAATCTCCCGTAACCGCCCTGGCAAACCGCAGGACCTCATCCCCGTTGGCCTCAAGGTCACTCCGGATGATCAGGTCATTCGGATGGGCATGGGCCTCTCTTAAGATTCCCCAGTATACCGGCAGCGACTGCCCGTATATCCTGTTGCCCGTTGAGTAGAGACAGCTGCCATCCGGATTGTACAGATTGAAACCTGCCATCTCCCGGTATGAGCTTGTCGCGCTGTACAGACGGCGGTACACCTCGTTTTTCCGCCCAAGAGTCTCATTCTGGAGCGCGTCCGCAACCACCGGATCCCCGCAGAGCACTTCTGCCGCCGCTCCATAGCCGTCAAACAGCGTCATCAGCTGCTGCTCCACCGCGCCGGCAAGCTCCATATCCTTTTTCTCAAAATCTCTCCCGACCTTCACCTTAAACATCTGGATCAGGAACACGCAGCACACGATCAGCGGGAGAACGGATACCGCAAGAAAACTTACAAGAAGTTCCCGCCTGAAGGAACTCTGGATAAATTTCTTCATGATCCACCTCCATTCCCGTCCATGAGCGCCGCCCATCTCTCCAGGATGGATTCCTGGTTCTTCACCGCCCATTCCAGATCGAAGTCCATGATCGATCCCTCTTCCTTCTGAGACGGAATGATGTCATCGCGGACCGTCCGCCTGTAAAGCTCATCCGCCGCCAGCCTCTGAACATCCGGGCTCACGATAAAATCTACAAAAAGCTTCGCATTTTCCTCATGCTCCGCTCCCTTGATCACTGCGCATCCGTCCGCCACCGCGCTGGTTCCCTCCCGCGGATAGACGATGGAGAGTGCCGCGCCGCGGTCGATGTACTTTTTCGCCGTCTCCTCCAGTGTGAGTCCCACCAGATATTTTCCTTCCGACACCTCGTCAAGCACCGCGCCTGATCCCGCCGCCATCCGGTAATTCAGGACTTTGGCAAACTGTTCCAGGATCTCATTTTCCCGCATCGGCAGGACCTGGATCATTGTCTCGAGCATCGTACAGCTGCTGCCGGATTTCCCCGGATCCGCGAAGGACACCTTTCCATCCCAGTTCCCGTCGAACAGATCCTCAAACCCTCTCGGGGCCGCCGCCGCGTCCACCAGCTTGTTGTTGTAGATCAGAACGATCGGAAGCTCCGTAAACGCTGTCCATGCATGGTCCTCCGTCCGGTAGATACTCTCGATATGATCGCTCTGGTTACTCTCGTAAGGTGCGAAACAGTCCTTATAGACCTCATAACTCTCCACGCCCCCGCCAAACATCACGTCACAGGGACTTTTCTCCCCTTCTTTCCGGATCCGCTCCAGAAGCTCTGTCGTTCCCCCTGGAACCACTTCCACCCAGGTCCCGGTCCGCTCCTCAAACTCCTTCACGATCGGCGCGTACACTTCCTGTTTATGCGATGTATACACCGTGAGCCGCTTCTCCTCACTCACCTTTTCCGGTCCCTGACCTCCGCTCTCCACAGAGGCACAGCCCGCAGCGCTCATCGCCGCCACAACAATTCCAAGGCAAACCGTCCATACTTTCCTCTTCCCTTTCACTTCCTGAAATCCCCCTTTGATTCCGTTTAAATCTTTATTTATCGTCACTTTTTTCAGTCTATTCTAACACATTTCCCATAAAGAAACCACAAAAAAGCGCCGTACCAACCATGATCTCCAATTAAGGAACCATGTTCAGTACGACGCTTTCGTCTAACTCCGTTTGAACACTAAGAAACAGGAACGCCTGCCCCTATATATCGCTACGAATTGCATCTTCTTGTTCGCCTTACGGCGCCCAAGAAGCTTCAAACTTCGTCCTTATACTGCCCCGGCAATAGAATTGCTTATGAAAGCAAGCTTTCAACACAATTCTATCACCAGGTCAGTGCAATTCAAAGTTTAATTTACTTTCTCATCTCAAGAACATCTGCAAATGCCTCAATAGCAGTTGCAGCCTGTCCAAAGTCTCTCATCTGCTGGTCAACACCAAGTTTGATGTGCGGGATACCTGCATTGTCGAGAGCTTTCTTGAGGTACGGATACTCCATCTCCTCCGGATCGCAGAACTGCTGCATGAAGAGTACAAGCCCCTGTGCGCCGCTCTCCTTAACCATGTTAGCTACGAACTCACCACGGCGGTTCTTAGAAGACTGCGGATCGTAAAGAAGGATATCGTAGTCCATGTTAGCGAACTGCTGAGCAAGAGCTCTAAGAGCATCTTTCTCGTCCTCCGGAACATCTGTACGGAAGGAACGGCTCTCATGAGCAACATCATCAGCTGCGATAGCGATGTTGTTGTTCTCGAAGATTTCAAGAAGCTTCGGGTTGTCAACGATGATACCGGATGTAACAACCTTTGTTCCCTTCCAGTCACATACCGGAAGAGCAGCAAGCTCTTTGTTTAACTCTTCGAGTTTTGCAGTATACTCCGGTTTCTCCATGAAGAAGAATGCCTTTAATACTGCAGAACGCTTTGTAGGAGTTACAACGTCGCAGTGCTCGTTAGCGAGTTTTACGAACTCACGGCGAGCTGCACGGCTCTTGTTGTAAACCTTGATCGCGTCGAGGATCGCATCGTTCGTGATCTCGTGGCCACATACTTCCTCGAGGTCAGCCTTAACGTTTGCGTACTCCTCCTCACAGAACTTAAGTCCGAACTCTTCGAAACGGTTCTGCGGATGAGCAAGGAAGATAACTTTCATCTTGTCGCCCATAGCAACACGGAAGTTCTGGCTCATCGGACGTAATGTATCACAGATTGTTGGTGTGATGATTCCGTCTAACTGATCCATTGTTCCGTCAAGGAGCATCTCAAGTGCGAGCTGAGCGATTGTGCAGTAGAATGTTGCACAGTACTCTTTTGCACGGCTGATTGTCTTGTTGTTGGAGCCCCAGATTCCCATCGGAACCATGCCTGCAGCGTATACAAGCTCTTCCGGAGCGTAGTACGGGAGAACGCCAATGACCTTCTTGCCCTGTGCTTTATATTCAGCAAGCTGCTGTTTCGGAGTTGCAGCTTTTACCTTAAATTCATCAAATAATGCGTTGATACTCATGGTCTATTTAGCCTCCTTTGCCTGGATGTTTGCTTCCATAGCCTCAACAAGACCCTGTACTCTTGTCTCGTACTGAGCGGCATTGAAGTTACGCGGGTCAGCCTGGTCACCATCGAATCCTGCGCACGGGATGCCAAGATCCTTAGTGAAGCGACGCTGCATCTCTGCCATGTAACCGGACCACGGCTTACAGCTTCTGTTGTAGTGAACGAGAACGCCATCTACCTTGTTGTCGCGGCAGATGCCTTCACGCCATGAAACACCCTGCTCGATACATACAGAGTTCGGTGCTTTGTAGTAAGCACGAGCCATCTCATCCAGACCATTATATACGAAGCCGAATGCCGGTGCGTATACAACTGCTGTTACGTTTACGCCGTTAGCCTTTAACGGTTTGAACAGTGCCGGAAGTTTCGGCCAGCACGGAATACCCTCGAACATTACACGGTATTTCTCCGGGAACGGAGTTGTTGTCTCACCCTTAGCGATTGTCTCGTCAAGGTCAACTGCTAACTGCTCGAATGCCTCAGCAGCCTCAACTCTTGCACGTGCAGTTACGACGTCAGCCATATGGTTGAACAGGTCGAAACCACTGTACGGAGCCGGTTTGTACTGTAAGTAATCACAGACTTTTAACCAAGCCTTAGCTGTACGGTTTGCGTTCTCACATGCATGCTCGAACTTCTTCTCGTCGAACTTCTTGCCTGTGAGTTCCTCTAACTGTTTGATTGCCTTGTCGAACTGGCCGCGTACATAGCGAACGTTCTGATCAGCAACTTCTACAGTGTTGTTGTACGGGATATCGATCATGATAAGCGGAACGTTGCACATACGAGCGATGTTCTCGTACCACTTTGTCATACAGTTACAGATGTTGTTGCAGCAAAGAACGAAATCCGGCTGTGGGATCTGCATCTGACGGATCGGGGAGATTGCTGCGATGCGGCGCTCTTTGTCCGGTCCATCCGGAAGTTTTTCAAGCTCAAGAAGGTTTACAAGCTCAAGATACGGAGTCTGAGTCTTCGGATCTTTCTTCGGCTTGCCAGTTGCCTCGTCGATAACTACGTTACCGTCAGCATCCTTTAACGGCTTACCTGTGCTCGGGTCGATGATGTATTCACCTGTCTCCGGGTCAAATTTACGTGCTACACGAACGCCAGCTGCATATGCAAGGCTGATACGAGCGTATCCGCAGATATCGTTGTCGTAACCCATATCCTCAGCTGCCTGGCACATAAGCTCACCGTAACGGTTTGCTGCGATACCAGCTGCCTGGTTCTCCGGGTACATAACGTTTAAATCAAATGCTGCTGCGAGCTCGCACGGGAATTTGGAAGAAGACCATCCAACTAACTCGCCTCTCTTTTTGGCTTCACGCGCGTCTTTATGAACGTCGTCAACGACTTTACGCAGCGCAAGAACGCCAGGGCTAACCTGCTTTGCCATAATAAATATCCTCCATTTCTTATCAAACATGGCTGTTTTGTTATTTACGGCCATAGATTTGCATAAACTAATAATGATTATGCGCGGCGGCTTGCTGCCTGATATGCATATAAAGCAGCACCAAGCGCACCGTTATACTGTGTCAGAGGAGATCTGTGGATCTCACATCCAAGCTCATTCTGAAGAGCCTTGACAACACCTTCGTTCTGAGCAACGCCGCCAGTCATAACGAGAGACGGAACGACTCCGATCCGGTGTGCGAGTCCAGTGACACGGTGAGCCACGGAGCGGTGGATACCTGCGATGATGTCGCATTTATCGGTTCCCATCGACAGCTGGCTGATAACCTCGCTCTCCGCAAATACGGTACATGTGGAACTGATCTCCACTCTCTTCTTGGACAGGGAATCAAGATGTCCAAGATCCTGGACCTTAACCTCGAGAACGCCAGCCATAACGTCAAGGAATCTTCCGGTTCCTGCCGCACACTTATCGTTCATCTGGAAATTAGTCATGGCACCGTTATCAATATGAAGGACCTTAACGTCCTGACCGCCGATATCAATGACGGTATGAACGTCAGGGAACAGGAAGTAAGCTCCCCTTGCGTGGCAGGATAACTCACTCATCTGTTTGTCTGCAAAATTCATTAAGGAGTTACGGCCGTAACCTGTTGCCAGGGTAAAAGCCACATCCTCTTTTTTCATACCTGCGTTTTCCAGCACTGCGTCAATTGCGCGCTGCGGGCCGCTGGTACCTGCACCTACATCAATCAGGGATTTCGCTACGATCTCCTCGCCGTCCTTAAGCATAATACATTTGGACGCCGTGGATCCTACGTCGATTCCCAGGGTGTAAATTGCACTCATAATAACCTCCGGGTATATTGAAAAAGTAAAACAAAACTAACTGGCGTTAGACCAGTATATCCAGGCCAGAGAAAATCTCCCCTAACCTGGATACATATCATTTTACTCTATCCTTCAGTCAAAATCAAGCCTTGTGAGCGTCGTTCCACTCGCGGATTGCACGCGGTGTTACCATCTGGTGCATCGGGCAGATAGACTTCGGATTCTGGTAAGCAGCCTCTGTGAATGCCTGGATGTACGGACGGAGCTCTGTCATGTCAACGATCTCATCTACCATACCAACCTTAGCGCAGTATGCCGGACGGGACTTGTCATGATACAGCTGGATCATGTCGTTCATCTTCTTGATGATCGGAGCAAGATCCTCTCCTGCCTTGCTTGCCTTAACAAGCTTTCTGGAGTACATAGCGTTTGCAGCGGTTTCACCCGGCATTACGTAGTACTCACAAGCAGCAGTACCAAGGGAGTAAACGTTTGTATTGTTACCCTGCGGTCCACCAAGTACATAGTGAGCAGCAGCGCTTGCCTTACGAAGAGTGATCTCGAGGGACGGAAGCTTGGAGTTCTCGATGGAGTAGATCAGGGACTGACCTAAACCAAGTAACTCAGCCTTCTCAGCCTCATCGCCTACATCGATACCTGTTGTATCCTGTAACCAGATAAGCGGAATACGGTCACGAGCACATAATGTTACGAACTCGTTCATCTTGATGAGACCCTGACGGTACAGCTTTCCGCCGATACCAACGGAATTCTGCTTGTACTCCGGATAGTTCATAAGAAGACCCTGAGTATTAGCGATAACACCAACTAAAAGTCCGTTAACTTTAGCAAGACCTGTTACCATCTCCGGACCATAGCCCTTCTTGTACTCATATAACTGAGAACCATCGAAGAGACGGCCGATTACATCGTAGATATCGTACGGACGTTTTCCGTTCATCGGAATGATGCTGTAAAGGTCATTTGCCGGAAGGATCGGGCTCTGCGGATCGTCAACACGGAAGAATTCCAGATTGTAAGCCGGAAGGTAGCTGATGTACTTCTTGATTCCTTCGATTACGCCGTAGTCGTTCTCGTAAACCTCACGGAAGAATCCTGTCTCGTCGTAGTGGATCGGAACAGAACCCGGAGCCGGAACATGCTTCTTGCCGTTCTCGATCTGAGCTGCAACGATCTGCTCTGCTGCTTCCTCATCGATATATCCCTTCGGGTTCATACCGGAAAGGATTCCAGCACCGCCTACTGCCATGTTAGCCTGGCTGTGAGCGATCAGGATTGTCGGGGAAATGCTGTGGTATCCACCGCCAGCCGGGTTAGTTCCGTAGATACCTACGATAACCGGAATACCTAACTGGTTTAACTCTGCGTTACGGAAGAACGGTGTACCGCCGCCGCGTCTGTTCGGGTAAACCTGATCCTGGTACGGGAAATCTACGCCTGCGCAGTTTAATAAGTAGATTAACGGAAGATTTAACATCTTAGCAGCATCGGAGCAGCGGATCAGGTTCTCTGCCTGGCCCGGTTCCCATGTACCAGCCATCTTCTTGTTATCGGAAGCAATGATGTAAACCCATTTGCCGTTTACGCATCCGAGACCGTTGATGATGTTTGTGGAGCCCATCTTATTGTCGTTCGGGTTGAAAAGGCTGTTTAACGGGCAAAATGTTCCCTCATCTACAAGAGCGTTGATACGCTGCATAGCGGATAACTGGCCGCGCTCGTTTAACTTCTCTTCTGTAGTGATACCAGCAGCAAGGATCTCAGCAACCTTGTCGTGGATCTGAGTCTCAACCTCTTTGAGCTGAGCCTCGTTCTCTGCATTCGGATTAACTAATGCCTTACCAACTGTAGGCATGTTCTGGAAATATTTCGGCATGGAAAAGTAGCCCATGTTGTTCCTCCTTATATACGCGATCGCTGCGGTCAGCGTTATTGCCAGCCGCTGACCACAGCATTTACATTTTCAATTTAATGCGTTTCGATTACTTTGTTTCCTTCGGAACTTTGATAAAGGCCTGACCCGGGTCGATCTCTTCACGAATAACGCGGATGATCTCCTCGCTCGGTCCTTCCATAAGCTGTGCTCTGGAGGTATCGATCTCGAAACCAGTGTTCTCCTGAACCATTTCCGGAGAGGAGAATGGATAGTAGTAAGCAAGGTACATTCTCTTGGTCTCTTCATCGAACTTCATGATACCAAGATCAGATACTACCATCTGCGGTCCGCGGTTGCCCGGAAGACCTGCTCTCTCACGTCCGCCAGGGCCGTCCATCCAGCCGCAGCTTGTGATGTAGTCAACATGCTCCATGAATCTTCTCTTCTGATGCTGCATCATGATAATGGTGTTGCAGAATGTAGCGATTCCGTTTGCACCGCCTGAACCGGTGAAACGTGTGGTAGGTTTAACATAGTCACCCTTACCAAAGATACATGTAGAGTTTACGTTTCCGTAAGGGTCGATCTGAGCACCACCGATAAATGCTACCATACGGTCAGCATCATGTAACCACTCATTAGCTTCGAAACCTACGAAACGGATATTTGGCCACTGTACTGCACAGTGAGCCATGAAACGGTTATCACCTACAGAACGCGGAACCTCGATTGGGGAGCAGTCCATAAGTCCGCTCTCTACGATCGGATGGCAGCTCGGGCAAACAACACGCTTCGCAAGGGAAGCACCGATTAACGGAAGACCAGTACCAACGATAACGA
>CAVIYT010000010.1:0-23463 GCA_963646925.1 Paludibacteraceae bacterium | reverse complement strand
ACCTAAGTTTTCTTACGGTCAGCGCAGCAAGTGCGCAGACCTACTGAACAGTTACAAATTAATTTTACTACAGATCCGTCTATACCGGAAGCATATATTTGCCGCGGTACTCTTCTACCATCGCCGCGAAATGCGGATCTCCGTCACGTTTCAGATTGTCAAGATAACCGTGGGTATCGAAACCGTCACGATCGATCTCAATGACGCTGACTGCGATATTGGAACAATGGTCGGAAACGCGCTCTAAGTTCATGGAAATGTCGGAGAGGACAAATCCCTGCTCGATGGTACATTTGCCTTGCTGGAGTCTGCGGATGTGGTTTGCCTTTACGACAGTATTGATATCGTCGATGACCTCCTCAAGCGGCTCCACTTTGGAGGCCTCTTCTGTATTGTTCGTCTCGAAAGCATCGATCGACATGTTTAGGATCTCCTTGACGGCATCTAAGAACACACCAAGCTCCTTCTGTGCCTTGTTGGAGAAATTCATCTCTTTATCATTCATCTCTTTTGCGGAATCTTTCAGATTGATTCCGTGGTCGGAGATACGCTCAAAATCGCCGATGCAGTGTAAAAGCAGGGATACGGTATGGCTGTCTGACTTGGAAAGGTTCTTTCCGCCAAGCTTTACCATGTAAGTTCCGAGCTCATCCTCGTAGCGGTCCACAAGGTTTTCCAGAGCTTCTACGCGTGCTGCTTTTTCCTCATCGTAGCCCTGAAGCAGTTCCACCGCGGTAAAGAAACATTCTCTCGCGAGCTTCGCCATCTGGATCGTAGTCTGACGGCACTGCTCAACCGCAAATCCGGGAGTGTCGAGGAATCGGGCATCCAGAAGACGGAATGCGTCCTCTTCCTTCTCCTGTACAGGAACTTCCTTCTTCTCTTCCGGAATCGTGAGACATGCCAGCTTTACAAGGCCGTTGCCGAACGGAAGAAGCAGGGCTGTAGCCGCAATATTAAAGCTGCTGTGGATCACCGCGATTCCCATAGCGTTTGCCGCTGTATCCAGGAAGGAAAAGTGAACGACTGAGTTGATCGTATAAAAGACGATCATGAAGATAACGGTACCAATAATATTAAAGTAAAGATGGACTAACGCCGCGCGTTTTGCGTTCTTTGACGCACCGATACCGGAGATTATCGCTGTCACGCAGGTTCCGATGTTCTGTCCCATGATGATTGGGATCGCTGTGCTGAAGTTTACCGCGCCTGTGGCACATAATGCCTGAAGAATACCGACGGATGCGGAGGAACTCTGGATAATCGCTGTGAGGACAGCACCAGCCAGCATTCCGAGGATCGGGTTTGAGAACATAGTCAGAATTCCGGTGAATTCCGGGACATTCGCAAGCGGTTTCACAGCGCCGCTCATGGTTTCCATTCCAGTCATTAAAATTGCGAAACCGATCATGATGGTTCCGACATCTTTTTTCTTCTCCTTTTTGGAGAACATGATGAAGCATACGCCGACGAGAGCGAGAATCGGCGAAAATGATGTCGGTTTTAATAGTTTTACAAAGAAGTTTCCGCTCTCAATTCCGGTAAGGCTTATAAGCCAGGACGTGATCGTCGTTCCGATGTTCGCGCCCATGATGATGCCCACCGCCTGGGTCAGCTTCATGATACCGGAGTTTACGAAACCTACGACCATGACGGTGGTCGCGGATGACGACTGGATGATCGCCGTAACTCCTGCGCCCAAAAGGACCGCCTTGATCGGATTTGATGTCAGTTTTTCAAGAATTCTTTCCAGTCTGCCGCCGGAAAGTTTTTCGAGACCGTTCCCCATGGTCTCCATTCCGTAAAGGAACAGCGCGAGCCCGCCAAGCATCGTCAGTACTCCAAAAAAGTCCATAATCATTCCCTCTTCAAATATTTTTTCTCTATAGTTCTTTCTTACCGTGTATCAGAATATCAGGGAAATGTAAAATGCTTGGTGTGGCTTATGTAAAATCTGTGTAAAATATCAAAGGCAGGCGCTCACAATATCAAAAATAGAAGATGCCCCTAAAATTGGACCAAAATCCAACATTAGAGACACCTCATCGAACCGTTATTTTTCCACAAGCTTTGTCACGTCCAACAGCCCCCACCCCTGCTGGTTCCTCGGAAGCCCGATATCCATACAGCTTTCCCGAAGCTTCAGCTTCACATCCTTATTCGTCATATCCGGATACCGCTCCAATAGGAGCGCTGCGGCGCCGGAGACGATTGGCGTGCTCATGGATGTGCCGCTTTTGATGGTGTACTTGTCGGCGCGGCCGGAGCAGCTTATGACGCTGCTGCCGGGGGCGACGAGATCGGGCTTGCAGATGCAGGCTGCTGTCGGGCCGCGGCCGGAATAGTCCACCATCCGGTTTCCGCCGACTAAGACCTCCCTGTCATCGTCCGAACATCCCACCGTGATCACTTTTCTGCTGATCCCCGGCGTCGTGATGCTCATGGTCCGTGGACCGTTGTTTCCCGCTGCAACGACCACAACAAGTCCGGCGTCCCATGCCCGGTTCACGCCCTTTACCAGAGCGGAATTCTCGCTCATCCCACGCTTGGAGCAGGCGCCCACCGATATATTTAAGATCCGGATGCCAAGCTTCTCCTTTCGCTCCAATATCCAGGTGATTCCCGCCAGGACATCCGAAGAATATCCATTCCCTTTCCGGTCCAGGACCTTCACCATAATGAGGTCACAGCCCGGCGCGATCCCGCTGTACCGCCCGCCGGACATGCGCCCGCTGCCGCCGATGATCCCGCAGATATGGGTCCCGTGCCCACAGTCGTCATAGGGATACGTTTTTCCGTTCACCATATCCGCAAAGGCCGTCACCCGGCTGTCAAAATCCCGGTGAAGATAGATCCCGGTATCCAACACCGCCACGCCCACGCCCTTCCCGGTAAGTCCCATCCGGTAAGCCCCCGCGCAGCGGATCTGGTCTTTGATACGATTCACATGCAAGAGTCCTCTATTCTATTTCTCTTACCTACAGGATATTCACAAACACTTCATCCTGCGCTGCCGCCCCCAGATCTGCTGCTTCTGCCGCGTGATACAGAATTTTCAATCCATAAGCTTCTCCCGTATAAAGTGCCCCCAAATATATGTCTGTGCATATCCAGCGCCACAACCTACAGTATTTCCGACACTTTTCCACACATTTCGAAATCGGCGGTCAAATCTTAAAGAAATCTTAATAATTCATTCAAAGAATATACAATCATTTTCCAGGGTGATGTGCTATACTTTAACCATAAGAAATGCACGAGATATTTTAAATCCTTTATCCTAAACCTTTTTGAAATTGAAATCCTAAATGATGAATCCCTGTACAGTATGTACAGGGTTTTTTCATGCCATTTTTCTTGAAATTTTTTCAATCCTCAGGCCTAAAACTTATTCCTTATCCTAGCGGCGCTTTCCGGAATATAAAAAGAGACGGCACTTAATTCTTTTCAAAACCAAGTACCGTCTCTATATTTTTAACTTTTAAACCGCTCTCCGGTCCCGCTGGTCCGCTTCCGCTCCCAGACAGCCCGTTGGCCTGTTTCTTACACGTTTCTCACATTTTTAAGAATATCGCAGAAATCAAACGTAGCGAAGTAGTCCTTCGGAGTCTCCGCGCGGCGGATCATCTGAACGCTGCCGTCCTCTTTAAGAAGAAGCTCTGCGCTCTTCAACTTTCCGTTGTAGTTATATCCCATCGCGAATCCGTGCGCGCCTGCGTCATGGATGAAGAGCAGGTCGCCCATATCGATCTTCGGAAGCATTCTGTCGATCGCGAACTTATCGTTGTTCTCGCAGAGGGAACCAGTTACATCGTACTTGTGGTCGCACGGCTCGTTCTCTTTGCCCATAACCGTGATGTGATGGTAAGCACCGTACATAGCCGGGCGCATCAGGTTTACCGCGCATGCGTCAACACCGATGTACTCTTTATATGTGTGCTTCTCATGGATCGCTCTTGTTACAAGCGCGCCGTACGGAGCCAGCATGAAGCGGCCGAGCTCTGTAAAGATCGCTACATCGCCCATTCCTGCCGGAACAAGAACTTCCTCGTAAACCTTTCTTACGCCCTCACCGATAACTTTGATGTCGTTCGGCTCCTGGTCCGGTCTGTACGGGATACCGATTCCGCCGGACAGGTTGATGAACTTAATGTCAGCGCCGGTCTCGTTCTTTAACTTCACCGCAAGCTCAAAAAGAACCTTCGCGAGAAGCGGATAATACTCGTTTGTCACAGTGTTGCTTGCAAGGAACGCATGGATACCGAAGTTCTTAGCGCCCTTTGCCTTTAAGATCTTGTAAGCCTCTGTGATCTGTGCCTCTGTCATACCGTACTTCGCGTCGCCCGGGTTATCCATGATATCGGTCGTTACCTTAAATAATCCGCCCGGATTGAAACGGCAGCAGATGGTCTCCGGAATCGTTCCGATCGTCTTTTCCAGACACTCGATATGGGTGAAATCATCCAGGTTGATGATCGCGCCGAGATCGTAAGCGAGCTTAAACTCTTCCGGCGGTGTATCGTTGGAGGAGAACATGATATCATGTCCGGAAAAACCGCATGCGTCAGACATTAAAAGCTCTGTCTTGGAAGAGCAGTCGGTTCCGCATCCAAGCTCCTGAAGTGTTTTTAAAATGAACGGGTTCGGTGTTGCTTTTACCGCAAAGTACTCTCTGAATCCTTTATTCCAGGAAAATGCCTCTTTTAATTTCAGGGCATTCTCGCGGATTCCCTTCTCATCGTAAAGATAAAACGGGGTCGGATAGGTCTTTGCAATCTCTTCCAGCTGTTCCTTCGTTACAAACGGTTTTTTCTCCATGTACGTTCTCTCCTTCGCTAGTTAATTAGTCAATATTTACAACACGCATGATGTTTGTAGAAGCAGCCGGCTCATGTCTCTTCGCATAATCCACGACTCCTGCAGTTACAACCGCGATATCGCCTTTTTTAACAATACCATTCTCTTTTAAAATGTCAATACTGTTCTCAATTAAAGTGTCAGTGGATTCCGCTCTCTTTGCCTGGAACGGAGTTACGCCCCAGTACAGCATCATCTTGCGGACTGCGGAGATACTCGGTGACATTCCCACAAGTTTTGTGGACGGATGCCACTTGGAAAGCATTCTCGCTGTGTAGCCGCTGATGCTCGGTGCGATGATGACAGCCGCGTCAAGGGACTGTGCTGTCGCAACGGACGCGTAGCTCACCGCGTTGGAAATGTTGTGACGGTTATCATCGGATACTTTTCTCTTCTCATAGAAGTCGCTGCTCATGTGGGACTCGGTCTCCTCAACGATATGAGCCATCATCTTTAATGCCTCAACCGGGTACTTACCGTTTGCGGTCTCACCGGATAACATAACAACGTCTGTTCCATCATAAACTGCGTTCGCAACGTCGGAAACCTCCGCACGGGTCGGTCTCGGGTTGCGGATCATGGAATCCAGCATCTGGGTCGCTGTGATAACTACCTTACATGCGGCGCTGCACTTCTTGATCATCATCTTCTGAAGGTGCGGAAGCTTCTCCGGAGCAATCTCAACGCCCAGATCTCCGCGGGCTACCATGATTCCGTCGCTGGCCTCGATGATCTCGTCGAGGTTCTCAAGACCCTCAGCGTTCTCGATCTTCGCGATGATTCCCATGGTGGAACCGCCCTCGTCAAGCATCTGGCGGATCTCACGGATCGCGTCTGCGGAACGGATGAAGGAAGCCGCGATATAGTCGAATCCAAGCTCGATACCGAAACGGATATCTTCCTTATCTTTATCTGTCAATGCCGGAAGCTTGATCTTTACGTTCGGAACGTTTACGCCCTTTCTCTCGCCAAGCTCGCCGCCGTTCATGATCTTACAGTAGATCTCGGTTCCCTCTACACGCTCAACGTGGAGCTCGATCAGGCCGTCATCGATCAGGATCACATTGCCCTCTTTTACGTCCTCATTTAAGCCGTTGTAGTTGATGTGGACTCTCTTCGTGTCGCCGACGATGTCCTCTGTTGTGAGAACGATCTCCTCGCCTGCTGTCAGTGTTACTTTCTTTCCATCCTTTAAAACGCCGGTACGGATCTCCGGTCCCTTTGTATCAAGAAGAGCTGCTACCGGTTTTCCAACCTCTTCCGCAACCTCGCGGAGCTGTTTGTAGCGGGCTCTCTGCTCATCGTGTGTTCCGTGGGAGAAGTTGAAACGGGCAACGTCCATTCCGTTTAAGAGCAGCTGTTTCATGACCTCTCTGTCATCGCTGTTCGGTCCCATGGTACAGATAATTTTTGTTTTCTTCATGTTATGCCTCCTGATTGCTGTTCGCCTGTCTAGGATCCATCCCGCCTTTTGTTACGTGCTTGTGGGTATACAGGTGGTCCTGACAATATTCATAGTCGCCTTCGCACTTGGAACAGTAGCGGAATACAAGATTCGGGTCATCCTCCTCGGTACGTCCGCAGACAGCACAGCGATGGCGTCCGATCTTCGCCGCTGTCTTCTGCGCCTCGCGCATCTGTGATTGAAACACCTGCTTTCTTCTGATCTCCTTCGGATTCAGACGGCTCCCCCTGGACATGAAGAGGTACACGATAAAATTAAGTAAAGACATAACGATCGCAATTCTCTGCGACATGCCGCCGAAAAGGAATCCATAGACGAAGTAAAGTCCATCAAAGATCGCCAGATACTTCGCCTTGATCGGAAGTACAAAAAACAGGTAAAACTGCATCTCCGGGAATGTGGCCGCAAATGCGAAAAACAGGGAGAAGTTCAGATAATCTGTGGTGAGAATATAGACCTGCCCTGTTGCGATGTAGATCAGCAGTGCCGCAAGGACATGACCGATCACACCCATGAAAAAGTACACGTTAAACCGAAACGTTCCCCAAACCCGTTCCAGAGTCATTCCCAGGTTGTAGTAAAGGTAGATGGCTACCAGGTTAAAGAATAGGCTGTTTGACGGCGGCCAGATCATAAATGTAATTACTCGCCAGATCTGTCCGTGAAGGATCGCCCGGGCGTCCAACATCAGGTACTGGATGTAGAATGCCGGTGCCATCATCTGGACCAGGACTCCGACCGCGTACAGGATCACGATATAGTACATGAGATTCGGGATCGCGTATCGACCGAATTTCCGTTCCATCTTGTTCATAAAATTCATTAAAGCTGTCCTTTCCTAATAGAACGATCTATTTTTCCTACGCCCCGTATTATAATTCCCAACAGATTCGTTTGTCAAACGCTTTATCATCTCACCACACCAAAAGGACAGTTGTTCCGCGCTTTCAGCGCTCCCACAACTGCCGCAGCCATTCGTAATCCGGGCTATCGCCCTACTTACTCATAGCTGCTTGGTGGCCAGATGTCTAGCCATCCTTGCGTGCAAGCACGCAGTCCGGCTATCCGCCTGGCAACGCTTTTTCCTATATTCTTTACACAATCTTTACAGAAATTTAACCACTTTTGCCCCCTAGATGCTCATTCCGTCAATTGTATTTCCTATTTTATTGTGTTATACTATGCGTGGAATTTTGTCGAAGGCATGTTTATGTGCCCGCATTCCAGCTGGCTGCCTGCATCTCGCGGACGGCTCGTTTTTTTCTGTTGAAAAGGAGGTATGGGGAGCACTCCCCGCTCGTATGAATCAATGTTATCGTCTTGGAATCGATATCGGTTCCACTACAGTAAAAGTTGCCGTGATCGACGACAACAACAAAATCTTATTCGCGGATTATGAGCGGCATTACGCCAATATCCAGGAAACCCTGGCCTCGCTTCTGAAAAAGTGCAAGGGAGAACTCGGTGAACTCTCTCTTCGGCCCAGTATTACAGGTTCCGGCGGACTGACTCTGTCGGGTTACTTACATATCCCATTTGTCCAGGAAGTCGTAGCGGTCGCGACCGCGCTCCAGGACTACGCTCCGCGGACCGACGTTGCCATCGAGCTCGGCGGCGAGGACGCGAAGATCATCTACTTTACAGGCGGAATCGACCAGCGTATGAACGGAATCTGCGCCGGCGGTACCGGTTCCTTTATCGACCAGATGGCTTCCTTATTACAGACGGATGCCTCAGGTTTAAATGAATACGCAAAAAATTACAAGGCGATCTACCCAATCGCTGCCCGCTGCGGCGTTTTCGCAAAGTCCGATATCCAGCCGTTAATCAACGACGGCGCGACCCGCGAGGACCTTGCCGCCTCTATTTTCCAGGCTGTGGTAAACCAGACCATCAGCGGTCTCGCCTGCGGCAAGCCGATCCGCGGAAACGTAGCGTTCCTCGGAGGTCCGCTTCACTTTTTACCGGAGCTTCGAAACGCATTTATCCGCACCCTGAATTTGACCGGTGATGCGATCATCGCCCCGGATCATTCCCATTTATTCGCCGCCACCGGCGCTGCCATGAACTCAAAGCCGGACGCGGACGTATTCTCTCTTGATAAGCTGATCGCGGATCTCTCCGGCGGCATCAAGATGAAATTTGAAGTAAAGAGAATGCAGCCTTTATTTAAGGATGAGGCAGAATACAAGGAATTCACCGACCGCCACGACCAGTATAAGGTCCGCCGCGGCGATCTCTCCACCTATGAGGGAAATGTATTCTTAGGAATCGACGCCGGATCCACAACTACAAAAGTGGCTCTCGTCGGCGAGGACGGTTCCCTTCTCTACAGCTTCTACAGCAGCAACAACGGAAGCCCCTTGGCAACCGCGATTTCTTCCGTAAAGGAGATCAAGTCCCTGCTTCCGGACAGTGCGAAGATCGCGTATTCCTGCTCCACCGGCTACGGCGAGGCGCTCTTAAAGGCTGCCTTCATGCTGGATGAGGGCGAAGTCGAGACGATCTCCCACTACTATGCGGCGGCATTCTTCGATCCGTCCGTAGACTGCATCCTCGATATCGGCGGACAGGATATGAAATGTATCCGCATCAAGGACGGCACCGTGGACAGCGTCCAGTTAAACGAGGCATGTTCCTCCGGCTGCGGTTCCTTTATCGAGACATTCGCAAAATCCTTAAACTACAGCGTCCAGGATTTCGCGAAAGCGGCACTTTTTGCCCAGAACCCGGTAGACCTGGGAACGAGATGTACCGTATTTATGAACTCCAACGTAAAACAGGCGCAGAAAGAGGGCGCTTCCGTCGCGGATATTTCCGCCGGCCTTGCCTACTCTGTTATCAAGAATGCCCTGTTTAAGGTCATCAAGATCACTTCCGCCGGCGACCTCGGAAAGAACGTGGTCGTACAGGGCGGAACCTTCTACAATGACGCAGTCTTAAGGAGCTTCGAGCGGATCTCCGGCTGTGAATCCGTCCGCCCGGATATCGCAGGCATCATGGGTGCCTTCGGAGCGGCCCTGATCGCCCGCGAGCGCTACATGCACCGCCCGCATGAGACGACGATGCTCTCCCTGGACGACATTATCAATTTAACATACACGACCACCATGAGCCGCTGCCGCGGATGCGTAAACCACTGCGTCCTGACGATCAACCGGTTCGAGGGCGGCCGCCAGTATATTTCCGGAAACCGCTGTGAGCGCGGTCTCGGCGTGGAAAAAGCGAAACGTGATATTCCGAACCTCTTTACATGGAAGTATCACAGACTCTTTGACTACGAGCCGCTGACAGCCGACAAGGCGACAAGAGGAATCGTGGGAATCCCCAGAGTCCTCAACATGTACGAGAACTTCCCGTACTGGGCGACCTTCTTTAAGGAACTCGGCTTCCGCGTGATGCTGTCCCCGCAGTCCAGCCACCAGATCTACGAGCTGGGCATCGAGACGATCCCGAGTGAGTCCGAATGTTACCCGGCAAAGCTTGCCCATGGACACGTTTCCTGGCTCATCAAACGCGATGTGCCGTTTATCTTCTATCCGTGTATCCCTTACGAGCGGAAAGAGGTTCCTGGTGCCGGAAACCACTACAACTGCCCGATGGTTACTTCCTACTCGGAGAACATCAAGAACAACATGGAGGAATTAAAGGAAAAGAACGTGAAGTTCTTAAATCCGTTCATGGCGTTCACAAGCGAGGAGATCCTCTCTAAGCAGCTCCAGGAAGTCTTCAGGAAGGAATTCGATATTCCAGAATCCGAGACGAAAAAAGCCGCAAAGAAGGCCTGGGATGAGCTTGCGCAGGCTAGAACCGATGTGGAGAAGAAAGGCGAGGAAGTCTTACAGTATCTGAAAGACACCGGAAAACACGGCATCGTTCTCGCCGGTCGTCCGTACCACATCGACCCGGAGATCAACCACGGCATCGCCGACATGATTACCTCCTACGGCTTCGCTGTCCTCACTGAGGACTCCGTCTCCCATTTAGGAAAAGTGGAGCACCCGCTCGTCGTCACCGACCAGTGGATGTACCACTCCCGCCTGTACGCGGCGGCAACCTTTGTAAAAACACAGGATAACCTGGACCTCGTCCAGTTAAACTCCTTCGGCTGCGGCCTCGATGCCGTAACCACAGACCAGGTAAGTGATATTCTCACCAGATCCGGCAAGATCTATACGGTCTTAAAGATCGATGAGGTCAATAACCTGGGTGCCGCAAGGATCCGTATCCGTTCCCTCATCTCCGCCCTGCGCGTCCGCGAGGAGCGCCGCTACACGAGAACCATCGTGTCCAGCGCCTACAACCGTGTGATGTTCACAAAGGACATGAAGAAGAACTACACGCTGCTCTGCCCGCAGATGTCCCCGATCCACTTCGAGCTCATCGAACCGGCGATCCGCAGCTTCGGCTACAACCTCGTCGTTCTCCAGAACGATGACAAAACTGCCGTTGATACGGGATTAAAATATGTAAACAACGACGCATGTTATCCGTCCCTGATCGTAATCGGACAGATCATGGACGCCCTGCTCTCCGGAAAGTATGATCTCGACCACACGGCCGTCCTCATGAGCCAGACCGGCGGCGGCTGCCGTGCGTCAAACTATATCGGATTTATCCGCCGCGCTTTGGAGAAAGCCGGAATGGCGCAGATCCCTGTCATCTCCATCAACGCAAACGGTATGGAGACGAACCCAGGATTCAAGTACACGCCGTCCATGCTTGTGAAGGCTCTGCAGGCCGTTGTATACGGTGATGTATTCATGCGTGTTCTCTATGCCACAAGACCT
This sequence comes from Paludibacteraceae bacterium, assembly GCA_963646925.1. Lineage (GTDB taxonomy): Bacteria > Bacillota > Clostridia > Lachnospirales > Lachnospiraceae > Pilosibacter. The sequence continues at coordinate 12,351 of CAVIYT010000010.1, read as the reverse complement.
TACGAGGCCGTTCCTGGCTCCGCAAACGCGCTCCATGAGAAGTGGAAGAAGATCTGTATTGAGGCGCTCTCCACAAAGAGCACCGGAATGATGGCCTTCGTGAAGAATGTCCGCGGCATCATTCACGACTTCGATAACCTGGAACGCACAAACGTCCACAAGCCAAAGGTCGGAATCGTCGGAGAGATCTTAGTTAAGTTCTCACCGACCGCCAACAACCACATCGTGGATCTTCTGGAGTCAGAAGGCGCGGAGGCTGTGATGCCGGATCTTATGGATTTCCTGCTTTACTGCTTCTACAACAGCAACTTCAAGGCGGATAACCTGGGAACAAAGCGCTCCACGGCGTACCTCTGCAACATGGCGATCTCACTTCTCGAGTACATGAGAAAAGCCGCGAGAATTGCTCTTGAAAAGAGCACCCATTTCACTCCGCCGTCAAAGATCAAGGATCTGGCAGTGATGGCAAACGGCTTCGTCTCTCTCGGAAACCAGACCGGTGAGGGATGGTTCTTAACTGGTGAGATGTTAGAGCTCATCAAGGGCGGTGTCAACAACATCGTCTGCGTCCAGCCGTTCGGCTGCCTGCCGAACCACATCGTCGGAAAAGGCGTCATCAAAGAGCTTCGCCACGCGAACCCGAAGGCGAACATCATCGCCGTCGACTACGACCCGGGCGCAAGTGAGGTAAACCAGCTGAACCGTATCAAGCTGATGCTCTCCACGGCGCAGAAAAATCTTGAAAAAGAGGACTATGTGGATCCGAATCTGGCGAAGACCCTGAAGAAAGTGGAGGAACTTTCCTCCAAGCGGGTCAATAAGTGCCAGCTGTAATGCACATTTTATAAGCTTCTAAAAACAAAAACTGGAAATGGATCTCTGCGGAATTTACTTTTATTCCCGGATTCATTTCCAGTTTTTTTATTAAAATCTTTCATATGACACAGGAACAGCGGCAGGTATCTAAAACGATAACCTGCCGCTGTCCTTACTGATCATTATTTTTCATAAAAGCATTTCCCAGCATATTTCCTATCTTCCGATCAGCGCCCCGTCCGCTCCGACGCGGTAGCCATCCGGCGTCACCGCATTGGCGTACATCGCGCCTTCCGGGATCAGATTTCCGCTTGGATCAAGAACTCCTGCCGTCGGATTCAGGTAATACCAGATTCCGCTCACGAGGATCCAGCCCATCGCCATATCTCCGTCTGCGTTCATGTAGTACCACTTTCCGCCCACAAAGATCCAGCCAACTGCCATATCTCCGTCCGCGTTCAGATAGTACCACTTTCCGCCTACAAAGATCCAGCCTGTCGCCATATCTCCGCCTGCGTTCAGGTAATACCACTTTCCGTTCACGAATCTCCAGCCCGTCGCCATGCTGCCGTCCGGATCCATGTAATACCAGCGGCCGGACGCGTCGAGCAGCCATCCGATGTGGGTGTAGCTGTCCGCGTCACCGTAGTACCAGCGGCCGTTCTTAAGTACCCACTCGTTTCGCGCAAGAGTGCCGTCCAGCTTCATGAGTCTCTTTCTGCGGACTGTGCCTGATCCGGCTGCGGAATTTCGTTCCTTCACCGAACCTCCGCTGCTTCCGCTTGCGAGTTCCACCGGAATCGTGAGCGTACTCTCGTTTCCAAGCTCATCCCATGCCTTGAATACCACATCGTATTTTCCGGAATGGTACAGCGTGATCTTCGCCTCGCCGTCCGCCAGCGTCAGTTCCTTCTCAACCTTCGTGTCTGTCATGTAAGTTACCTTCGTGACATCCGTCAGGTCATCCAGGACTCTGATACCAATCTCATACGGCACACGTTTCCATCTGCCCGCCGAGATCTGTTCGATCTTCGGACCTGTGCTGTCCACGATGATTCCCTGGCTGTTGATGATAATGTAGTTTCCTGCGTCATCGGTAATTCTCGCGTAGACGATTGACTTGCTGTCCGTCTCGATATCCGCCCATGCCCAGTCTTTCCACTCCACATTCGCCAGTTCTTCCTTCGTGAGTCCGGTCACTTCTTTTCCAGTTCCTTCCGGGACCTTGTATTCATAGTGCTCAATGGATGCCACATGGTCGTTATCGTCCGCGTAGATCTCAACTTCCACATTTTCCTTAAACAGCAGGCCGAAGCTTACTTTATTTAAGAATGACTTCCAGGAATTTTCCCCGAGTATCAGCTCACCCGTCGGATCTTCCACATCGCGGAATACCGCTTCCAGCTCCGTGGACTGTTCCATCGTCATTGTGAGTTTCTTATCCGTGCTCAGATAATTTTCATCTGTCCCAGAGACTCTCCATCCGAGGAATACAAAGCCCTTTCCTTCAGATGCCTCTGACTCAAATATTTCTCCTTTCTTCAATACCTGGCTCTCCTGCGTTACAGTGCCGCCATGGTGGTTCACGACTTTTGCCTCGCAGAGTTTCGTCACATGGAACTCTTTCTCCTGGGACATGCTGCCCGCGAAAGATCCCGTCACAGTGACTTTCACTCTCACATCGCCCTGATCTTTCACAGTGAGAATTCCCGTATCCGGATCCACAGACGCGAAATCCTTGCCGGAAAGGATCTCATATGTGTAAATCAACGGCGCCGTCATATGTCCGGCAACATCGCAGGTCTTCCGCTCCGTCTTCGGGTCTAACGGGATCTCCACGGTGTCTTTATCCGTCTCGATGGTCTGGTTCTCATCCCCTGCGATCTCCAGCTTCTCGAATCCGCAGGTACAGCCATCAACGGTAAACCGGAATGTGTAGACATTCGTCTTTCCGTTCTCTTCCACCGTGATCGTTGCCGTCCGCTTATCATGGGAAGTTTCCGCCTGGCTGATCACAGCATTTCCGCGTCCTGTGAGAGTCGCCGCATCCAGAATCTCCGGGATCACCGGCTCGCCGTTCTCATCTTTCGGGACATTGATCCGGTAATCTTTGATCTCCGGTGTGAACTCGGTTCCCCAGGTGAGATCATCCGATGAGAATTCGATATCCCGGAGTTTCGCCTGGTTGTCGTATACTTTCTCCACCGTTTTCTTTCCGTCGGCTGTCGTTACTCTGAGGATAAAATAGTTTGCCACATTCGCTGGGATCTCCGCGAACTTCTGGATATAATCCGTCTCATCCCCCTGATCCAACAGAACCGCATTTTCGTTTCCGACCGGCTCATCGTTCTGCATCAGCTGCCATCTGACATTCTCACCGTCTTTCGGAGCCACCGCTTCCATGTAGATCTGATCTTCGCCGTCTTTTCTGATCCACATGACATTCGCGATCGGTTTCTCGAGATCGATATCTGTCACATTGATGATTTGCAGCTGTTCCAGACCTGCTGCGTTTGTTGACCGCACGATGTGCAGCGTATTTTCTCTGATGGCGAACTGATACCGATCATCAGACTCTGCCGGAATGGTCTTCTCGTCGATAGACTTCTTCGAGGAGAGATCCAGCGCCGATACAGCAATCATTTCCGCTGCGTCAGAGCTTGTGTATACAAGATACGCATTTCCCTCATCCAGTTTTTCGCCGGATGCCGGTTCTGCTCCGTCTTTATCCGCGATCTTCACCTTGCCGTCCGGCCAGGAGTCGTTTGTGAGCGTTCCATTCTCACTAAACCAGTCGACCGTTAAGGTCTCTCTCGCCTCAAGTCCCGCCGCGTCGCGGACAAGGATCTGATACGTTCCGTTTTTGCTGATGGAAAGCTCCGCCTTCGCGAGTTTATTTCCGGTGTTTGCCACAAGATCCACGGCTTTTCCGTCGATGGCAGTCGCCTGGATTCCCGTATTGTCCACAAACCATACCGGGAATGTGATGGTCTCGCCGGATCTCACCGTACCTGCTGGCGGTTTGCTCTTTCCGTAAAGGATCAGCGGTTTCGCCGTATCCTTATTCTTCTCGATCTCCTCCTGCAGGTTCTTATCGGAATCAAGTCCCCGCGGTCCGTAGAATTCCACATACTTGTCGAATTCCGTCATCTCGCCGACGACTGTCACTTCCACCGTGCACTTTTTCAGTCCATGGTTTCCGAAGTTCACCGCAGTCGGGTTAAAGAAACTGTCGCTCTCGTATTCCGTCTCCACAAAGCCGAAGTCATTTCCGCGGATCGCGACTTTCACCTTGCCTTTAAAGTAGAGATCGATGTTGTCCGCAAATGTCTCAAATGTAAACTTGCCGTCCTGATATCCCTTACAGATGTCTCTCATGTACGGGAATACATCCGTGAAGGTACTGTAGGATGTCTCGTCCCGGAACGGTTCCTTACCATCCTCAAACGTCAGTGCCGGGTTTGTCGTCACGATATTGACGCCCTCTGTGTTGACAGCGAATGCCATATCCGTGAAAGATCCGGTCTTAATATCCGCGATACGGATGATTCCGGTTCCGGCCTTCTCCGGCGTGATGGAAAGTTTCTTTGTGTCCGCGTTGTAGAAGAGACTTCCAAGGTACTTCTCCTCACTTCCGTCAGCACCGCTGACCTCGCGGACCGTCACGGACGGTTCCTCCGTCAGTCTCGTGTTGCTGATGCCTACCGGGATCTCCACGGTATTTCCGAGTATCAGGTTTAAGGTATCCGGAACCTCAAAGAGACTCACCGGCTCTAAGCTTCTGTACAGGCTGTTGTTGTCCTTCGTGTACTCATAACCTTCCGCGTCATCGCCCGCAAGGATCGTGAACCGGAGATTCATGGACTTCGTCGGGTCATTCTCATCGTAGCAGGATACCGGAAGCTTCATGGTGCCTGTCACGTTGACCGCGGATCTCGCGCTCAAGGTGTCGACCTGGGTGCCGTCCGCATGTTTTAAGGTAAAGATTCCATCCGCCCCTGATCTTCTGCTGAAGAGACTTAAGAGTGATGTGGTCTTATCAAGTTTCCACTCCGTTCCGGCGATCAGGGATTCTCCCTGGGTGTCCACCGGATACCAGACGGTCTCTTTTGTTCCGTCCGTCTGTTCTTCGATCTTTGAGTACTCGACCTTGATCTTTAACTTCTCAGCCTTCGCAGCACCCGTATTATTGATCTGCATGTCGGCATAAACCTCAACGGTTGGCTCACCTGCCGCTCTTCCTCTGCTCTGGGTGGAGATCGTCGTATGACCTTCCGCGCCGACTCTCAGATATCTGAAGCTTAACTCTGGCTTCACGCCGACTGTATAGAAGGCATTCTCCGTTCCGATAGAGCTCCAGGAGAACGCGTTGTCCTTAAAGTACTCCTGATCTTCCGAAACGGTAAAGTACAGGGTCATCTCCTTGATTCCAGCCGGAAGTTCCTTTGTCTGGGCTTTCAGTCCGGAATCGGCGGAAATTTCAGAGGTATCCACCTTCGCTCCCGCAAGGATATTTTCCTTCACGGTCCAGCTCATAAGCTCCACTGCCTCGCCGCTCACAGAATTGTCCTCGCCGAGTTTTGCCGCCATAAGCTTAATTGTCGCCGGGTTCGCCTCGCTGGCACGGATTGCCGTGTCGCCGGTATTTCTGAAGGAGACCGTCGGTGTCAGGCACGCGCCCTCAACGAAATTGCTGGAATCGAATTTCAGGGAAGCTTCCCCGATCTTCTGGTTTCCGATTCCGTAGGAGACCGCGTAGTAGCCGGTATCCGATGCCATCCGGCCATTCTTTGCAGCCGGAATGATCTCCGTCACTTCCTCGCCCGCATGGTTCGTATACGGTTTCGCCGTCGTAAGCTGTGTGAGCGTTCCCTTTGTGACGATCAGAAGTGTCGCGCTCTTCTCGTCCTGCAAAATGTCTGTGGTATCGCCGCCGTCATCCATTGTCTGACCAGCTGCGTCCACGTTTTCCTCGTCTCCCGCATCTCCCGTATCTGGAGCGATCACGGCTGCCGTCTTTTTCTGTCCCAGCGCGATAGCCGGAGCCGCGAAGATAAACCGATCCATGCCGCCGTTCTTAGCCGGATCAAAGTACGCGTCCCGGATCTCCTCGTGGGTCATTCCGCTGCCCGCGGTGTCCTCATAGACCTGCATGTGGTTCATCGCCAGCATCACCGGTGCGCCCCATGCTTCGATCGACGCGTCATACCGGCTGATGTAGAGCGCGTTGTTCACCGTATCCGGCACTGTGTCCGTATAGACAGCAGAGATATTTCCCTCTCCGTCCGCGCCGATGATCACGTCAGAACGGACATCCGCTTCCTGTCTCTCGATTCCGTTTGCATCCTTATACAAAGACGGGGTAAAGAACGGAGTTACCTTGACGCTTTCACTGGGGTTTCCGTCAAGCAGACTTTCCACGCCATTCTCATCGATCACATATGTGTTTCCGTTCATACCGAAGAGGAAGAAATCTTCCGCCTGTTTTCCGTCCGAGGACATGTGAAGTGCCCCGTGGAGGAAGTTCAGGTTTGTGAAATATGGATTCTCAAAGGCTTCGTTTCTCGCTCCGCCTCCATAGATTCCGTCCTGGGCGGAATCTTTATCGTTGTCCACCAGTGTATACAGGAGTACCCGGGTACCGATCTCCGGCTGTCCGCCGTCAGACGGAACCGTGACTTTCTGTAAGAAGAGTTGCTTCACATTGATCTTCTCGCTGCTCTCCTCCATGACAGTTCCTGTCGTGCTGTAGGCGAGATAATAGGTACCAGTATCGTCCGCTTTCCGCATCACGATGCTGTCGATTCTCGTGTGGTTTTCCTTCCATGCGTCAGACGGACTTGCCGCATAGACGTTCCATGTTCTGGACGCGTTGGAGGAACTTGCCACAGCAAAGTTCAGGAAGGAATAATCGCCGTAGACACGGTCGATATCGTAGTTCACCGCCGCGTTCGCAGCCGCGTGGGGATCGCCCTCGCCTTCCTGTTTATCTGCGCTGATCGTCTCACCATTTCTGGTGTCAAAGTAGTCGTTATACGCTTTCTGTCTTGTCTGCAGATCATCCGCCGAATACGGTTGTGCCTCGGAGAATACCACAAGGTCATCCCCGGAAGATACCGGCTGGAACCGGTAGCCATTTGGCTCGGAATCGTTCCACTCCCGCACAGTTTCGGTCTCACGGGAATTTTCCGCCGCAGTTCCGTCAAGCTGAATCTTCGTTGTTTTTACAACAGTATTCTGGCTCATGAGGTACGCAGCGTTAGACGGAGTCGCATCTGCCGGAAGCAGATTCACATCCCGATAGCTGATCCAGGAAACATGGAGCGTTCCTTCATTGTCGATGGAACCGTAGAAATCCAGATCGCCCGCCGCGTCAGCAGCTCCTGCGTTCTTATCTACGATCGTGTATCCATCTGTATTGCTCTCATCAAACGGATCCACAAGACCAAGTCCCGTATTTCCATCTGCAGATTTCGATACAAGTTCTGAGAGGACAAGCTTGCTGTCCTGCATTCCGTTATCCCTGGCATCCGCATCATTGTTGGTCAGATCCTTACTGATCACATAGAGCAGGTAGTTATGGTCTTCCCCATTCTCATCCGTCCATGTGAGCAGCTGGTATTTCGTTCCACTTCCAAGACCATCCGCCAGCTTATACGCGCTCGCGGAAGAACCGAATCCGCTGACCTCAAACGGCATGTCATTCAGCTGGATCGCTCTCGCGGACGGATCCGGAATATTGTCCTCAGGGGCATAGATCCACTGGTCATATTCCCGGTCTTCCGGCCACAGGATATGGATTCCCCGCTCCTCGTAGGCATCATCGATGTTCTTTCTCGATCTTAAAAGACTTCTCGTGCTGCCGCCGAAGTTTTCTCCCAGCGCGTGCCATTTGAAATACCATGTGTTATCGCCGTCATCCGCCCGGCTCTTGTCATATCCGGTCTCGTAGCCGACGAGGTCCATCTCATAGCTTAAGAAGAGAAGCGTAATTCTCATGCCCACCGCGCCTGTGGTCACAAACTTATCAAAGCTTGCCGCCGCGTCCTGGGTTCCGAAGGATGCCGCCAGCGCAACGGAGAACTTCAGATAGAGTTCCACGTTCGCGACCTCCACGCCGACACCGCCGCCTGCCTCGATGTAGACAGTCGGGCTTATGGATACCCCGGAGAACATGACCTTGCTTCCTCTTGTTCCGTCGGCCTTCGCGTACTCTTCGACCTCTAATCCTGTCTCGACCTCAAGATCCACGCCGAATACGACGAAAACATAGACGATATGGATCGGTTCCGGGTAGACCGTTGTCTTCACAGTACCGCCCGCCGCTAAGAGGAATGCCGCCTGGTGAAATTCAAACTTGTTGCTCAGCTGACTGTACTTCCAGAGGAATGTCATGTTGAGTGCAAGCTCAAATCCTTTCTCCTTCGTCTTTCCCGTCGGTTTCACATAGTTCGTGCCGTAAGTGCCAGTCGTCTGGGTATTTGACTTTCTGCTGGCCGCGTCTCGGAGCTGTGAGAGCACGCCGGAACTCTTCTCACCGCCGCCCACCGCGTCTTTCATATCATTTAAAGCATCTCTTGACTGGGTAAATGTATTTCCGGATTCTATCTTCGTGATCTTATCGATCTTTGGCTTCTCCACCGAATTCGGCAGATTGCTGCCCTTTTCCACATACTCCGTCTCAGATTTTCTGCTGTAGAGCGGAACGCCGATGGAGAATCCAACGGTATCGCCGTCCATGATGAGCTCCGCCGGTCCGAATCCAAGGTTCAGGTTCGGGAGCTGGATGGACGGATCAGTTTTTGAGAGATTCGATCCTTTATCCGACTGTTTGATGCTGGAATCCACCTCGATCGGGTTCATCGCGTCCTGGTTGAAGGAGAATGATCCCATGGACGGTCTCGCGTAGAAGCTTCCGAGTCTGGAATTTTCCAGCTGATCCCGGTAAAGGATCGTCAGCGCATATGTATCATTTCCGTGGAAACTTCCAAGGTACGCATTGATCTGGTCTTTCGTCTCTGCCGCCAGATACTGGTTCGTGGTCATCATGGTGTTGTCCAGTCTGATCACATCCGGACTCTCGTACGCCTTTAAGAGCGCTCCATGCCACTCCGGATTCCAGGTGTACGCCTCTGTTGCATTTGAAGCATTCTTATTGTACTCCGCCGGATGATAATCACCGCCCAGCGGGAAGGAAACATAACCCACGGAAGCTTTCTCCGTGTATATCTTCTGTGTCATGGTGTCGCCGCCGTCGATCTGGCGGTAGGACTGCATCTCCTTCGTGAGGAGCGCCTTCTGTTCCTCGTTCGTCACGATGGTGGTGAAGTTTGGGACGATCCGGCATGTCTCATCCTCGGAAGCTCCCGGCGGGATCCGCAGACACCGCGGGGTCATATTGTAGCGGACGAACGCCAGCTGGTTGTATATCTTTCCATCGATGACCACCGGCTCAAATGTTCCGATATCGTAGCTGTCATCCACGAGAGCCTGGACGAAGATATCTTTCTTTCCGTTTACTTCTTCCAGCTCGTAGAGACCTGTCTCCGGGTTCAGCTTCACATCGACTTTTCCATTCTCGTTGTAGTCCACATAGAGAGCCGCCTCAGCGATGCTGCCGATCTCCATGGTGCGGACATGACCAAGGACGGAATAATCGTAAAACTGGAATTCCAGTGTCTGCATGGAGAGTTCCGCGAGACTTACCGGAATGTCCTTATCGCCCTGGTATAGTTCGCCGTTGAATAAGATCACATCGTCATGGTTCAGGTGGAAGTTTACGGACTTTAAGTTCTTCACGCCTGTCAGGGAAAACGTATTTTCCTTCACGGAAAGTCCCTTTAAGGAGACGGTCTGATCCTTATAATACTTATGGGTTCCGCTTGTCAAGTTCGCGTCATAAACGCCCTGTGTGATCGTGGCGTTTTTCAGCATATTTTCCAGATCGGACTTTGTGGACTCATACTCTTCCGCCGTCTTATTTCCGTCATTGTCCTTATCGATGGACGCGGAGAAATTTAAGACAAGATTCTGGGTCCTGTCCAACGGGACATCCACATAGTAGCGATCATTCCGGCTTGTAAGCTCATTTCTCTTATCATCTCTGAGCAGTGTGATGGAAGCGGATTTTCCATTCACCATCGCTGTATTGACGGTCACATTGTCCGCGCGGTTTACAAGGCGTACGGAGTCATGGAATTTGTAGACACCGCTCTGGCTGTTCTCCGTTAGTCTCAGGCGGCTGCCGACATACAGTTTTCCGTCCCCATTCGTTCCGCCATCCTCGATCACCACGGACGGGGCAAGTTTGCTGCGGATAAACGTGTCCGCTGCAGCGCTCTTCGCCTCAGAGCCGTTCTTTCTGAGGTCATCCAGCATCTCATCATCCGCCGTATGGATCCGTAAGACCGGATTGACGGAGAATGCGTTTCTCTTCAAATACGCGGTCTTGATCTGCTGGCGTCCCGTAATGTTATTGTTTGCCTGGGACTCGACGCGCATGTAGAGATAATTGTAGTCTTTTAGCTTGTTGTAAGCGACCTGTCCGCTGGTCACTGCCTTCCACAGATTGAGGTTCGCAGTCACATTGTTCGTTCTCGGATCACTGCCGCATCCGGCCTGTCCGCCGAGATAGAACGCCTTGCGCTTATAATTGCCTGAGTTTTCGCTGATAAAGGTGCCGTCATTCCGGAATATGACATTTTTGTCCGCGGCCTCATTTCTCAGGAATTTCTCCGCGTTGCCTTTTCCGTCACCATAAGCCATATCCTTCGGATAATCATCATTCAGATTTCCGATATACGCGAATGTCGCATTATATTTTCCCGCTTTTTTGTGGGAGGTATAATCTGTATTCACATAGAGGGATTCATACTTATCATATAAATGGTCGATATAGAGTCTCGCATAGATCGTGTTATTTGTCTCGATCTTCCAGCCGCCATTCGCATAGCTGAAATTTGTTCTTCTCTTATCTTCCCCCGAATCCACATATTTTCCATATTTCCAGTACCAGTTGGAACCGCCGGTTCCCTCATTCCGCCTGGAATCAGCGGACGCGTATCCGCTTACATCATCAGAACCGCCAGGCGCTGTACCTGCGATCCGGGCATAGTCCTTCCATGTTCCTTTATTGTTTCCAAACTGAAGCGCGTCCTCATAGACGAAGGTCCTCGCCATCGACTTTGCCGCGTCCCCCAATGTCGGAACAACATCCACCGCCTCCGGCAGTTCTTCCTCTGTCTCCACAACTTCTGCCTGGATCGTATCGCCCTCCGCCGGGGCAAATGCCTCATCGCTCATCACAAGGCGGTCCGACGCGTCCTCCGCGTCCGGAAGGTATGTCATCGTTGCAAGATTTCGTTTTTCCGCTTCATTTGTATTATATAAAGAAACTTCGATGGTCTCACCACCGTCCGCGATCGTCGCCGCCTTCGGGTTCTTCAGATGGACCGTAAATGTCACATCGTCCGCCTCATCGAGAGAGACTTCCCCGTCGTTGATGAGATCCACGGTGATCGTCGTCGTGTCGATTCCGCCCGCGAATCCGGTGCTGCCTTCCGCCTTCACATAGTCTTTTCCGGCTTTGGCAGTTCCGTCCTCGGTATAGTAATCCACCTGGCTCACGTACTGGATGCCGCCAGTGCGCTTCAGGGTAAAGACTGCCTGACCATCCGCTTTATCCACGCGGATATCTGAGACCTCAAAGCCGATCTCGCTGTCGAGAGCTTCCTCGTCGTCCGTGACGCACACAGTCAGCCGGTTCGCCGAATCATTAAATTCCGCGCCGGAGGCGTCATAGATCATCGCCAGAAGGAATTCCTCCGGCTCGTGCTCGTCGTCATCCACCGCCGAGATCAGAATGTCTTTTACCCACTCTCCGTCCGCAAAGGCGAGGTCCACAAACAGGGTACCATACGGGTCTTCGCTGTCTGTCTCGAGATCTGTATATGTCACCTTGGAAGATTTCCTGTTACTTTTTACAGTGCTGCCAGAATTATTATCTTCTGATTTTTCTGCCTGATCTGTTTTTTCCGGATTACTTGAGGTCGCCTTAGAGACTTCGCCGTCTCCTGTCTGGACCAAAGATGCTTCTTCCTTGTCAGACTCCTCCTCTTCTTCTGTAACCGGGTCTTCCACCCGCACTTTCACGTCGTTCCAGCTTACCGCGTTGGCGGTATTCAGCTCCCCGCCGTCCTCGTCCATCTCCGCCGCAGCCGGGGCCAGGGCGATATGGGCCGTCGCTTCCCCGTCACGTCCGCCGAGACGGTACACGGTGATTTTCTTTTCCCGCGTCTCCCCCTCTTTCAGGTAAACGGAGTTATCCTTAAACGCAAAAACACCGTTCGGGAACGTGTCGATCCAGTCTTCCGACTCCCTGATTCCCGTTCCGTCATTTCCCGCTACCGTCTGGGTGCCGCTTTTCGGCTTTATGTAACCGTATGCCGGCATGCCGCTCTCGGCCACCACGACAGCCGCCAGGAAGAACGATGTTCCCTGCCTCAGCCGCATTTTCCATTTCTTTCTCATATGATC
>CAVIYT010000009.1:5209-6078 GCA_963646925.1 Paludibacteraceae bacterium | reverse complement strand
CTTAAAAGGTATCGGTCTTCTCGTTGAAGGCATGGACATTGACGAGGTAATCAAGAGAGTCGAAGGCGTAAGCTGCAACGGCCGCCCAACTTCATGTCCAGACCAGCTTGCAAGAGCTTTAAAACAGTACAAAGAGCAGCAGGCTTAAAACTTTAAAAGTTCCATAAACGAGCATAAAATAGCCCCACCCGAGGTTGTGTTAATGGGTGGGGCTATTTCTTTCATTCAGTTCTATTCAATTCGTTGTTTTTATTCTGACCTTATCAGTCCTCATCTGAAGTACCTTCCATCAACCATCTCCCTTTATCAAAATAGTATTTATATTATCCGGCCGGAATAATATACTAAATTTTAAAGTCCATCGTTGGTGAGAAGAATACCATTGGTTTTCGTAGACTTTCCTTCCATATCATCACCGAGTTGAACAAGATGTACTGCCTGCGCTCTATAATAACGGTTAACTTCACATCCCGAGACAATAAAGCCGACATGATATGAAGTCAGGTTATTATCTACCTCTTCCTTTGATCTTTCAAAATCCCAGTTTCCTATCTGTACCCAATCCTCATTTGATTCATCCCACTTTTCCAGATAGACCGTTTGATATATTTTATCAACCTGTTTATGAGCTGCAGTATCCACACTGATGTATAATGTTCCATCTTTTTCATTCGTAATTCTCAGAATTCCTGCTGAAAGAATGGTCCCTCTAGCATACTCCTCAAATGTATCCTCAGCATACAATTCTCCTTCATCAAGTAAAATACTTTCCGAATAATTTTCTGCAACTCCACCCCATGTAGTAGGTATCGACGCATAGGCACTACTCACAGTTAAGGTTGAAAATAATAACCCTGCTACTACTATTC
>CAVIYT010000009.1:0-5148 GCA_963646925.1 Paludibacteraceae bacterium | reverse complement strand
TTCGTTTTAATTGTTTCACCATAACATTTCTCCTTTTCTTTTTATTATTTAAAACGTAAAAGAAAGAGAAATGTGACCATTTTTTAGAAATAAGTGAGATTTTTTAAAATTTTTTCATACTCATCACCTGGCATAGTACCAATAATATAATATACTACATGATTAACAATAATCATTGCTTCATATTCTATTTCTTTATCTGACAATGTATTCTCAGCATACTCTATATCTTTATTTAACCATTTATTAAAAACAGTTTTTTTACTTTTTCTATCTGATTCAAAGTTTACCGATGTACTCTCATCATTTTTCATCATATAAATAGCAAACATTTTATCTTCATATGTAAATTTTATTTGAGCCTCATCTCTGTAAAGCTTATAACTTTCATAATACATATTCTGTGGATAGTATTTCAATTTTAATATTTCATTTCCAAAATTATTTGTAATATCCACATATGCATTTTCCAGCTTTGAATTTTCTTCCTTGGTTTTATCATTATCTACCACAACAGTATTTAAAATTTCCTTAGATTGTCTAAAGAAATAACTCTTCTTCCCAATCGCCGTCCCCCCAAGCATCCCCGCAATCACTGCCACCAATGCCGCAGTGGCAAGAACCTTCTTCTTTCCAAACCGGATCACTTTCTTTTCGCTCTTCTTTTTCTCTTCCAGTTCTGAGAGTTCTGGCACGGTCTCTTTTATAATTTTCTCTGTGGTTTCTGGGTTGGCTGATTCATTCTTTGGAACCGGAGTCGGTGCCTGGGCGGCGGTTTCTTTTTCCAGTTCGGCTTTTCGTGCCAGGAAACGCTTCATGAGTCGGTCTTCGGCATCAGTGAAGTTTACATCTCTGAACGTCTCATTCGCCTGATCCAGTTGCTTTAAGAGTTGATCATCCGAATAACCAAACGCTTCCCGAAGACTTTCGCTTATTTTCTGATCCTCACGATTCTCCGTGTCTGCCATCATTCAGCACCTCTCTTCTTCCTTCCTTTGTTTCTTTTAGGGGTTGACTTTTCTCTTTCAGCCGTTACTATTAAATAGTCAGCAATTGTAATTTTGCAGTCGGTCTGCGCATTTACTGCGTTGACCATAAAACATTGGTTCTCGCATCGCTTGCGGAAGCCGAATATCCGGACAAACAGATCCGGAACTTCCATGGAGGCAATTTTTATGAAAACCATTCTTCTCACCGGCGGCGGTACAGCCGGTCACGTTACTCCGAATCTTGCCCTGATTCCGTCTCTCAAGGCAGCCGGATATGATATTCGATACATCGGTTCCCACAATGGTATGGAACGCAAACTGATTGAAAACGCAGGTATTCCGTACGACGGAATCTCTTCTGGAAAACTGCGCAGATATTTCGATTTAAAGAACTTTACGGACCCGTTCCGCGTCTTAAAAGGTTATGCGGAGGCCTTAAAGCTGATGAAAAAATACAAACCGGATGTTCTCTTCTCTAAGGGAGGTTTTGTTGCGGTTCCCGTTGTCCTTGCGGCGAAACATTACCATATCCCGACGATCATTCACGAATCTGATATGACACCGGGTCTGGCAAATAAACTCTGTATTCCGTCCGCGAAATGGGTATGCTGCAACTTCCCGGAAACTTTAAAGTATCTTCCGGAAGGAAAGGCAGTTCTCACCGGATCTCCGATCCGTGCGGAACTCCTTCAGGGTGACCGTCTCGCCGGTCTGCAGTACACAAACCTCTCCGCGGCAAAACCGATCATCCTCGTAATTGGAGGAAGTCTCGGCTCCGTAAAAGTAAACGGTGCAGTCCGCAGTATTCTTCCAAAGCTCTTAGAGCAGTTCCAGGTGATCCACATCTGCGGAAAAGGAAACCTGGATGAGTCCCTGATCGGAACTCCCGGTTATGTTCAGTATGAATATGTTGACAGTCCGCTGAAGCACTTATTTGCGGCAGCTGATCTTATCGTCTCCAGGGCAGGTGCAAATTCCATCTGTGAAATTCTTGCACTCAGGAAGCCGAATGTCCTGATTCCGCTCTCCGCTGCTGCCAGCCGTGGAGACCAGATCCTGAATGCCAATTCTTTTGCAAAACAGGGGTATTCCACGGTTCTGGAAGAGGAGAAAGTGACAGATGCCACTCTTTTTGACGCGATTCACGATACCTACGAGAATCGCCGGACATTCATTGAAAATATGGAAAAGAGCCATTTAAATAATGCAATTGATACGATCATGAACCTGATCAACGATTGCGCTGATCACAAATGACCTCGGTCGATACGACTTTTCAGGTTTTCTCTTAAGTATTTTCTTGCTCTTGAAATTCGCGAACGGCACATGTCGTTCGTGATTTCAAGGCGCTCACAGATTTCTTCCGTCGTAAATCCCTGGATGAAATACATCACCGTGACATCTTTCCACGATTCTCTTAAACCATCCAGGACTTCGAAGATCTGACCGCAGCTTTCTCTGCTAATTACGGATTGCAACGGATCGCGTTTGGAAAGATCTGCGATATACTCCAATTCACTCACATCTTCGTCCTCATTCGGCTTGATGCTTCGCTTCTCTTTTCTAAAATAGTCGATACATTTATTCTCAACAATACGCGCTAACATCGCTTTTATAGCTTTTTCACTCTCTAGCTTCCCGCCATAATCCGCCCGGTAGAACGACCAGAATGCCTCCATGACAATATCTTCTACATCATCATACGGCACTCCGATCGCATACGCCAGCTTCATATACATTTGAGCATATTTCGTAATCAGTACTTGCAGCAGTTCATCTTTGTCCTGCGGCATAAATTCTCCTTTAAAAATCTTTCTGATTACAGTGCGCCTTTAATCTTTTCTGCTGTCTCAGCAAGAACTTCCGGATCTTCTTTTCCCGGTTCCCATCCAGCAATCACCGGACCGCCCTCATAGCGCGGAATTACATGTACATGGAAATGGAATACGGTCTGGCCTGCTGCCTCGCCGTTATTCTGTATCAGGTTAAAACCTGCGCAGCCCAGGGATTTCTTCATTGCTGTTCCGAGTTTTGCTCCCAGCGGAAGTACCTTAGCGGCAATCTTCGGATTCAGTTCGGTAACGTCCTTAAAGTGTTCTTTCGGAAGAATCAGGGCGTGACCTTTCGCAGCCGGACCAAGGTCCAGAATTACACGGAAATCCTCATCCTCATATACTGTTGAGGAGGGAATCTCACCATTCGCGATCTTACAGAAAATACAATTACAGTCTTTCATTATTCGATACCTCCGTTCGCCCACCGGTCTACAGTAGGCCTATGATATAAAATTATAGCAAGCACAATGCCGATTACAAGGCCAGAAAGGTGTGCGATATTGTCTACACCAGTGCTTGTATATCCTAAATACAGGGAGAAAAAGATCATGATCACAAGCTGTCTTGTATTCAGATCTTCCAACTGCCCCCTGTTGGCCGTGACCACATAAAGCAGTCCGCCGACCACTCCAAAAATTGCGCCGGACGCTCCAGCCGATACCGTCATTGTATCAGCGGTGTGCGCCATCATAGACACCCAGTTCGAGCCAATTCCGCAGAGCAGGTAAAATATCAGATACTTCACATGTCCCAGCGCCCGTTCCAGATTGTCTCCGATCACAAACAGAACCAGCATATTGTTCATAATGTGCCGGATTCCAAAATGCATAAACATTGCCGTCAAGAGCCGGTAATACTCACCGTCCTCCAGGACCGCAGGCGCGAACATGGCACCCTTTGTATACATGAAATACGCGTCCTCCGAGGAGCCGGTGATCTCCAGATACAGGAAAAACAGCACGTTCAGAGCGATCAGAAGTCCATTTACATAAGCCTTTTTTCCATATCGGCTTCCCATGGGTCTCATCCTTTCCATGCCGTTATTTCATGACCCCAAGACCTTTTGCGATGATCGTGATAAAGTCCTGAACATTTGTCACAATAGTCGTCGCGGAAAGGCTTCCACGGTCCATCAGCTTGTTTACCACAAACTCATCCGCGTCAACGGTATAGAGATATACTGGACGAATCGTTCCATCCTTCATAACGCGGAATGATGGAGTCATATTGCCCGTCGCGATCGTGTGAAGCATCGTAGCTAAACAGATCACGCAGGTGGCATCTCTCACCATATCGCGCATAGCGCTCTGTCCTTTGTAGGCATCTCCGATCACTTCCGGCATCGGACCATCATCGCGGATCGAACCGGTCAGGACAAACGGAACATGATTCTTTACACAGCCATAGATAATACCGTTATCGATGTGATTGTCCTCGATAAATTTCGGGATGGAACCGCTTCTGCGGACCTTATTCAGCACATCCAGGTGGTTATAATGTCCATTTGGCTGAGATACCTGCGTGTAGATATCCTGTCCAAGTGCCGTATGTAACAATGCGCCTTCCAGATCATGAGTCGCAAGTGCGTTTCCTGCCATCAAGCCGTGCGCATAACCGTTATCGATCAGGGACTGCATCGCGTTTCTCGCGTCATAGTCGAAGGAGAATGCCGGTCCCATGACCCAGACGATCTTTCCATGTTCCTTCTCATACCGGAGAAGGTCCATCAGCCGGTCATAATCTCTCGCATAGGAAGTCTCCCTGCTTCGTCCCTGGCGGAACACAAATTTATCCGCCAACGCGTCCGCTTCTGTCTGGAAGCCTGTGCTGTGAACATAAATTCCTTCCTCGCATGCCTCGCTCCGGCCAAGAATGACCTTGTCACCTTTTTTGAGATTTCGGTTTTCGACCACCTCTAAATGTCCATCCGGACAGATCACCACACTGGAATCCATGCGGCTTTCTTCCGCTAACACCCATTTTCCCTGAATCTTAAAGTACTCCGGGAACATAGACGTGCTGTGAAAGTATTCGGGGGCAACCCCATCCATCTCCACGACTTCCCATTTCGCGTCAGGGGCCTTGATAAACTGTTCCTGTGAAAAATCGGGCTGATGATATTCTGGCATCTGAAAAGCCATAATATCCCTCCTTTCATCATTGATGGATATATCATAGATCAAATGTCGAAAAAACACCACCCCTGTTTTATATTTTCACTCTCACCTTAACAGCTCTTTTGCCAGTAATCCTCCTATAAAAACCGGTATCTCTGATCCGCAAACGAGAGCATTTCTCCCGGTTCTATATGCACGCTCTCATTC
>CAVIYT010000008.1:0-4013 GCA_963646925.1 Paludibacteraceae bacterium | reverse complement strand
CCCTTGTAGATGATCCCCAGTCGGGTAGCTGGAAGTGGGGCTTGTCGGTGATGGACTTCCAGTTTCCGCCCCATTCCAGACCAAGAGAAGTTCCGATCTTGCCGACCTTGGTGAAGAATCCGTCTTTATCGTAGTAAGCTCCGCGCCCGTCAGCACGGTAAATATCAAAGGCCGTCCCCCACTGGTGATAGGAACTGTAAATTGTCCCACGGGCATTTGTGACGATGGATCCTGGTTTTGTACGTCCTTGAGCGTAAAGGGCGTCCTGCTCCGCTGTGGTGCGCAGGGTCTCGTCAATCTTGATCTGCAGTCCCTGTCTGGCACACTCTTCAATCAGTTTTGCAGCCAGTATCTGGAGTTTTGGGTGACATAATGTGATATCTCTCATGGAATTGTCCTCTTTTCTTTATCATATGTGAAAAGAGGCAGGAATGTCCAAATGCAAAAATTCTCCTGGCTGTAGACGGAAACAATTATCAGGAGATCCTGCCTTGTACACAGAATCGCAAAAAAGAGATCCAGATTCAATTCCAGCTTAATCAGCCAGACCTGATCTGAATCTCTTCATTTTGAGAAAACTTTTCCCTAAAGAATCGCCGTACCACAGCTATCCCAAATACAAAGACAGCTGTTCATTGTCCTTATCAGAACATCTTGCACTGGAAGGAATCACAGTCTGTACATTCCTTTTTTGTCGGATTAATCTCATGTGTCCCCACATGGATGCGGTCTAAGGTGCAGTAATCCACATTTTCCGCATGATGCACGCAGTTATGGATCGAGCACTGGATGCTGTCGTTCTTCTCCTGATTCATCATTGTTTCTCACCACCTTTTTCTGGGATGGTATCAGTATAACCAATCGGGAGAAAAATGATGCTGGAAGAAGATGACAGAAATTCACGCGGCATTCCACGAAATATCCGCCTTGCCGGAATACGGCAAATTAAACGTTTCCTGCTTTTTTATAGGAACCAGAAAAATACTTCATAATATCACGTCTCGTGATAATACCGATAAAGGACTTGTTGTCATCTAGCACCGGAACAAAGTTCTGCTGCATCGCCTTGTCCAGAAGATCTTCCATCTTCGCACCGGCGTTTACCGGGCTGTTATCCTGGCGGCGTTTTACCTCCATGACGGAAATCAGCTCCATATCCTTTAAACTCTGGTTCATATGACTCTTCATGTACCAGAGCAGATCACCTTCCGTCAGTGTCCCTGCGTACCGTCCCTGTTTCGTCAGGATCGGCAGGGCGGAATAGCCATGTGCCTCCATCAGATCGATCGCCTCTCGGAGGTTTGCGTCAGAATAAATAAAGGCCACATCACTCTTCGGTGTCAAAAAAAACAGAATATTCATATGTCTCTCCTTTAGTATCCAAGATCTTCGTTGATAAATACCATTTCAACTTCCATTCCGGTACACGGACGTTCCAGAATCAGAATCGCATTGCAGATCCGCTCCGGACTGTTGCAGTCATAGCATCTCTTTTCTTCTGAGACAGCACAAGGAGTCTTCTTATTGAACCGCACAGCATTCGGCGGACAGGCAACATTTCTTGCGCGTTCCATAGCTGAAGTGAGATCCGGCGCGATCTTGTTCCTTCCGATCACATAATATACGCGTTTCGGTCCGAACAGGCTTTCAGAAAGACGGTTTCCGGTTCCATCGATGTTGATAATCTGACCGGTCTCAGCAGCCGCATTGGCGCTCAGTATGTATACAGTTGACTCTTTCTTTGCCCTGATCCTTGCGGCCGGTCCCTGTTCCCAGTGCCAGATCACTTCGTTATTTTTTCCAAGAATCTCGAAGAGATTCATCTCTTTTGCGGTCATAGAGCCGCCGAAGCCAACGGTTTCGCCCTTGATCTGTTCACTGAGATAAGCTGCTGCCTCTTCTTTCGTCTCAAAATATGATGTATGGAAACGATGGTTTTCAAAGTTCTTTTTCAGTACAGTGTAATCCATAAATCCTCCTTGTGTATGATGGCGGTTAACGCCGGAACAATGCTGTGTCGACGGCATCCGGCAGGATACCGGACCATATTATATGCCGTCTGGCATAAATAGAGCCATGATAACTTCACCATGACTCGTCTACGGTTATTATAGCATATATTACAACAAAAAGAGGGAAGAATCCATGAAGTATTTGTGAAATTTTTCTTATAGAGGGGAGGAGATATAAAATTATAGCTAATAGTGGAAATGATATTTGATGAAATGGGGAGAGACAAGAGGAAAAGGTGAAGAATAATATTAGGAAAGAAAATAGACATATCTGACGATAAAGGCGGTGTGAAATAGGGGAGTGAGAAGTTCAAAAACAAAAAAAGAAGCTGTATGGAATTTCATACAGCTTCATGACCTGTCCGGGAATCGAACCCGGGTTTACGCCGTGAGAGGGCGTCGTCTTAACCGCTTGACCACGAGGCCTTATGATATTGAAGTTGAAGTGAAGTAAAATGACCTCGCCGGGAATCGAACCCGGGTTTACGCCGTGAGAGGGCGTCGTCTTAACCGCTTGACCAACAGGCCGGAATCGAGGCGACAAGATTCGAACTTGCGACCTCTGCGTCCCGAACGCAGCGCTCTACCAAACTGAGCCACGCCTCGATGTCTTTGAGCGTTTACTTTGTGCTGTTCATCAGCGACTCGTATATAATATCATGACTCTGGGAAAATTGCAAGCGTTTTTTTGAAAAAATTGTAATTTTTTCAAAAAAGTTTTTCCGGCACAGGGGAGAAATGCCGGAAAAGCCTTATTTTATGCGGAAAAACGGCGATTCGAGACTTGACATTAGTTTCAAAAAAATATTGGAATCGGCATGAAAAAATATGGAAGAACCGCAAAAAAGTTTGTAACAGAGAAAAAATTTTGGCAACTGTTTAGTAGGTCTGCGCACTAGCTATAATTCCTCCAGCCATGAGTTTTCATGGATCAGCGTCCGGAATTCCCCAAGGCAGAGCCCGATTGTGGAATCTGGCGTTACGTCCTGGTCCTTCCGGTAGATCGCATAACAGGTCCTGGACGGCGGCGGATCGGTGAGTGGGGTCACATGGAGCTCTTCCGGCCGGATGAACATACTGAAGACAGAGGCCGGCATGATCGCCCAGTAGTCGGTGCCCGTGAGCAGATATTCCAGCGTGGAGGTCTGGTCCAAGGTGATATGGGGCGGAATGGAAGTCCCAAACCAGTAGTCATGCCAGTCAACGTATTCGATGGACCAGGAAAAGTAGAGTTCTTTCGCTGGATTTAATGCCTGCGGGGAGATCGGAGTTCTCGGATCATGAAAAGCGGTTCCCCAGACAAGAACCATATTTTCACGGAACAGGGGCTTCAGAGTAAGATCCTTGCGGTGCAGATCCCGGTGGACGAAACCGATATCGTAGCTGTGGTCGGCGATGCTCTGGTAGATAATATGGGTCTTTCCGGTGGCGAGCTTTAGCGCGATGGGCGGAGTCATGGAGGAGAGGCGCTGATACAAGGGATTCAGGAGGTGGGAGTTCAAGCTTCCGACCGTATGGATCGACAGAGAACGGACGTCTTCCATATATTTGACCTGCATGCTCTCCTGGAACAGGGCGTCCATCTTGACGGCGATATCGTAGAAGCCGCGGCCGCTGGCGGTGAGAGTGAGGTTCCGCTGGCCCTGTTTCCGGAGAAACAGAGTGGTTCCCAGTTCGTTTTCCAGGGCTTTTAACTGCTGACTCAAGGCGGGCTGGGTCACAAAAAGATGGCTGGCAGCCTGGTTTAAGGAACCGGTCTTTGCAATCGTTAGGAACATGCGGATGTCGTTCTGATTCATAGAGGACTCCTTCCTTGATATATTAGTAATTACTTATATTTTATATCAAATTTCAAACTTATTCAAGAAAAAAACTATATGATACAATGAGACCATCAAGAAAAATAATGGTTACACCAAAGAAGAAAAGGTACATGAAAAAACTTAAAATCAGAAGATCAAGGGGGAAATTACAATGGCTTACAGAATTTTATTACCGCAG
>CAVIYT010000007.1:0-6872 GCA_963646925.1 Paludibacteraceae bacterium | reverse complement strand
AATTCATTCAGGATGCCTCCTTTATCATTCCCTAATTATAGCAAAGTTTCCTCCATTTATAAATAGTTATTGTGGAAAAGTTTGGTTTGTATTATGATATTTTTGACCGCAAAGTGGGGAAATATGAAGGAAAAATTACATTTTGTGGTCGGAACCGTCAATAACATGACAAAATTATGAATGACAGGATCAACATTCCACAATGCGGAATTACAAGGACTGCCGCCTCAGATCGCCTGGAAACCGGAAATATCGGAAAAAGATACGGGATGGAGAGTGATTTGAGGCAGAACAAAAAGGAGAAAAATATGGCTCTTGACAGCGTGAAAATTTTATACAAAGGCGGCACGGCGGAGATCGAGATGAAGAAATCCCGCTTTATCGCGAACCTGAAACCGGTGGAGTCCGAGGAGGAGGCAGCGGCGTTCATCGCTGAGATCAAAAAGAAGTACTGGGATGCCCGCCACAATTGCCAAGCGTTTACGATCGGAATGAACCACGAACTCACAAGATGCAGCGACGATGGGGAGCCGGCCCAGACGGCGGGAAGGCCGATGCTTGATGTGCTCTTAGGCGAGGATGTCCACAATGTCTGCGTAGTGGTGACGAGATATTTCGGAGGAACCCTGCTTGGAACCGGCGGCCTCGTCCGGGCCTATTCCGGGGCGGTGAAGGAAGGACTCGCTGCGTCGGAGATCGTCGAGAAAAAGCGGGCCTTTGAGATGAAGATCGTGACGGACTACACGGGTGTTGGAAAGATCCAGTATATTTTAGGCCAGGAGAACATGACCGTGCTGGACAGCACATACACAGATAAAGTAGAGTTTTCCGTTCTCGTCCCGGTGGCGGAATATGACAGCCTGGAAAAGAAGATCACCGAGGGAACCAGCGGCGGAGCGAAGATCGAGAAGGGCGACGAAGTGTGGTACGGCACACTTAATAAGGAAGTAATTCTGTTTTAGCGGCTGACCGGGGCGGCAGTCTGTTCAGGCAGGAAGTACATTTTGAAGCGGGTATCCGACTGGTTTTGAACTGCCGCGTTAAGCCAGTATAAACGGGTAAGAGAAAGCTAACTGCCGATTGAACAGAAAAAAACACACAGAAAAGGCAGATCTGCCCCGAATTTTGAAAGATTATATATTGCATTTTGATTTCATGAATGCTATAATTTTGAGTCGGTAACGCAAAAATTAGGAAATGTAGTTGTATACAATGTAAGATGACTGTGCAAAACGGGTCGGCAAATGATCGGTAAGAGGACAGTTATAGATGAAGAAAGAGGATTGATTATGAAGATCAAACGCGAAGATATCAGAAACATTGCGATCATCGCCCACGTTGACCACGGTAAAACAACACTGGTTGACCAGTTATTAAAGCAGAGCGGCGTATTCCGCGCAAACCAGGAAGTAGAAGAGCGTGTCATGGACTCCAATGACATCGAGAGAGAAAGAGGAATCACCATCCTCTCCAAGAACACAGCCGTGTTCTACAAAGGCGTAAAGATCAACATCATCGACACCCCAGGCCATGCGGACTTCGGCGGCGAGGTTGAGCGTGTCCTTAAGATGGTAGACGGTGTTGTCCTTGTTGTCGATGCATTCGAGGGACCGATGCCGCAGACAAAGTTCGTTCTCCAGAAGGCACTTGACCTTGACTTAAGAGTTATCGTCTGCATCAACAAGATCGACCGCCCGGAGGCAAGACCGGAGGCAGTGATCGACGAGACTCTTGAATTATTCATGGATCTCGACGCATCCGATGAACAGCTCGACTGCCCGTTCGTTTACGCGTCTGCCCGCGCAGGTTTCGCAAAGAAAGAATTAGATGATCCGGAAGTGGACATGAGCCCGTTATTCGAGACCATCATCAACTATATCCCGGAGCCGGAAGGTGATCCGGAGGCTGAGACACAGGTTCTCATCAGCACCATCGACTACAACGAGTTCGTTGGCCGTATCGGTATCGGTAAGATCGACAGCGGTTCCTTAAAGTTAAACCAGGACTGCGTGATTGTAAACCATCATGATCCGGATAAGATGAAGAAAGTTAGGATCGGCAAGCTCTATGTATTCGACGGCTTAAAGAGAGTCGAAGTACAGAACGCCACCATCGGCGAGATCGTAGCAATCTCCGGTATCCCGGATATCCATATCGGTGATACCCTCTGCTCCCCGGAGAAGCCGGAGGCAATTCCGTTCCAGAAGATCTCCGAACCGACGATCTCCATGAACTTCATGGTAAACGACAGCCCGCTTGCAGGTCAGGAAGGTAAGTTCATCACTTCCCGTCACCTCCGCGACCGTCTGTTCCGTGAGTTAAACACAGACGTCAGCCTTCGTGTAGAAGAGACAGAGTCCGCAGACTGCTTCAAGGTTTCCGGTCGTGGTGAG
The DNA here is from genome assembly GCA_963646925.1 of Paludibacteraceae bacterium. Lineage (GTDB taxonomy): Bacteria > Bacillota > Clostridia > Lachnospirales > Lachnospiraceae > Pilosibacter. The sequence continues at coordinate 4,479 of CAVIYT010000007.1, read as the reverse complement.
CTTCACCTGTCCGTTCTTATTGAGAATATGCGCCGTGAGGGCTTTGAGTTCGCTGTCAGCAAGGCAGAGGTTATCTACAAATACGATGAGAGAAACAGAAAGTTAGAGCCGATGGAGCTCGCTTACGTTGACGTTCCGGATGAGTTTACAGGAGCTGTTATCCAGAAGCTTACAAGCAGAAAGGGTGAACTCCAGGGAATGAGCCCGACAAACGGCGGCTACACAAGACTTGAGTTCTCCATTCCGTCCAGAGGTCTCATCGGTTACCGCGGTGAGTTCATGACAGATACAAAGGGTAACGGTATCTTAAACACAAGCTTTGACGGATATGCTCCGTTTAAAGGCGAGTTAAGCTACAGAAAGACTGGTTCCCTGATCGCGTTCGAGGCTGGTGAGTCCATCACTTACGGTCTGTTCAACGCCCAGGAGAGAGGTACCCTGTTTATCGGACCTGGCGTAAAGGTTTACTCCGGTATGATCGTTGGACAGAGCCCGAAGGCAGAGGACATCGAGATCAACGTCTGCAAGACAAAGAAGCTTACAAATACACGTTCCTCCAGCGCCGACGAGGCATTAAAGCTTGTTCCGCCGAAGATCATGAGCCTGGAGCAGTGCTTAGACTTCATCGATACAGACGAGCTTCTTGAGATCACACCGACAAGCCTCCGTATCAGAAAGAAGATCCTTGATCCGACCCTCAGAAAGAGAGCTATGATCAGCAAGAAGAGCCAGATGTAATAACATCTGCGCGGAAACGCACGAAAGAGGTTTGCGAAGACGCAGCGCGAACCGTGAAAAGATAGAAGAAAGCAGGATCGCTTCCGCATGAAAGAGTGTGGGACGGTCCTGCTTTTATCATATGACTGGATAAAAACCGCATTAAACCTGCATCAAACCGGATAATGGTTCTGGTGTTAAATGACAGAGCATCATTATGCAGCCTTGAAATTTCAGTTGGTATGTATTGAAAGAGGGAGAATTTATGCTTCAGATACTGATCAGTGCCTGTCTCATCGGCGAAAACTGCAAGTGGGACGGCACGAACAACCGCAATCAGGATGTGCTTGATTTTATGAAAAAAATGGAAGGAAAGGCGGAGTTCCATCCGGTCTGTCCGGAACAGGCAGGCGGACTTCCGACCCCGCGTGCGGCCTCCGAGATCCATATGCCGGATGAGGCGGTTATGAATACGGCGGGCGAGGATGTGACGGCTGAATTTCTTCTCGGAGCAGATTTCGCGCTCCGGGAGGCGAAGAAGTACGAATGTACGATCGCAATCCTAAAAGAAAGAAGCCCGTCATGCGGATCAAACGGCATCTACGACGGAACCTTTTCCCATAAGCTCCGCGAAGGTATGGGAAAGACAGCGGCATTGCTTGTCGGATACGGTTTAAAAGTATATGGGGAAAGCCGGCTGAAGGAGCTGGAAGAAGCGATCAACAGCGGTGAAATACGTTGAAACATGAAATAATGGAAAATAGAAAACAATGTTTTGCATCTAAATAAATCCAGAAATAGATGGACAAAAAAGCAGAAGAACACTCGCAATGAATGTTTTTCTGCTTTTTTATACATTAAGAACGATTCGCGTAAACATACAAACTGCCGAAGCCGATGGAGCGTGATATATCCACGGCAGGGCAGCATGTTAAGGTTAACGATTTTACAGTGTTCTTGCCCTATCAGCGATCGCCTCATGGAAATTGATGACCCGGTGGTCATATGTCTCGTTCATAAGCGGGGAGGAGATCATGAAATCTGCCGTTGCCTTATTGTTTGCGATCGGGATATCGTAGACCTGGGCGATACGAAGGAGCGCCTTCACATCCGGGTCGTGGGGCTGGGCGGTCAGGGGATCGGAGAAGAAGACGACGAAATCGATGCGTCCCTCAACGATCTTCGCGCCGATCTGCTGGTCGCCGCCGAGAGGACCGCTGTTGTAGCCCTTTACCGGGAGACCGGTGGCTTCCGTGATCATTCTCGCGGTGGTTCCGGTACCGCATAAGAAATGGCCCTTTAAGATCTCTTTATTTGCCTCGCACCATTCGATCATCTCATGCTTCTTGCTGTCATGGGCGATCAGGGCGATGTTTTTCTGTTTCCCAATGGTCAGTGTCAGAAAATCCATAGAAATTCCTCCTTTTTGACGGGTGTTGTCTCGAAATGACCTGCATATTGCGAATGCGAATGGATGGAATAAAAGATAATATGCAGATAATTTGCTGCCACAAGGTGATAATGCCATAAAATGAGAATAGTGTCAAGAAATGCGTGCGATGTTTCAAAATAAGTTCACAGATATGAACAAGGAATTAACAGACGAGGCCGGACCGGACTGCCGCGGGGTTGACAAACCCGGCGGAATGTGCTACCATCGTCAATGTGTGAAACGCAATGACAGAGACAGTACAGAAGAATATCCGGTTTACAGAGAGAAGGTTCACCGGCTGAAAGGCCTTCCGAAGGAGACTTTTGTAAATTCACTCTTGAGCAGCCTGTGCGAAAGAAATTCCAGTAGTGCAGGACGGGAAGTCCCGTTACAGACGTTAGAGTGCCGCATTATTTGCGGAATCTGGGTGGTACCACGGAGAGTCAGCTTCGTCCCAAGGCGGGACGGGGCTTTTTTCATGTTAACAGTTCAGCCATGCGATGATTTTCCTGGGAAAGGTGTTGCAAGCTTGCTTGCATAAGCCTTTTTCAGAAAAAATCATCATACGGGGAACGCCCCGTGCTTCTTGTTTTCGTGAAAACGAAAACAAGAAGATATGGCTATGCAAAAAAGGCCTGACCGCCGCACTGATAGATAAACCAAACCATACCGAAAGAATGAGGTGGACTATGGAAGAGAAGATCAAGGCATTGAAAGAGCAGATGGAAGCTGCTCTCGGCCATGTAGAGTCCAAGGAACAGCTTGGTGAGTTCTGGCAGAACTTCCTTGGAAAGAAAGGCAGCATCGCGGACCTGATGAAGGGTCTCGGAAGTGTTCCGAAGGAGGAGCGCCCGAACGTTGGTAAGACGATCAACGAATTTAAGAACCAGGTAGAAGCGCGCTACCAGGAAATGAAGAACAAGATGGATGAGTTAGAGCTTGCGGCTCGCAATAAGAGCGAGCAGGTCGACATCACCATGCCGGCAAAGATGCGTCCGGCTGGAGGACTTCATCCGCTTACCGTTACAGAAAACGAGATGATTGATGTCTTCGCAGGAATGGGCTTCGAGATCTTCGACGGCCCGGAGATCGAGGATGATGACCACAACTTCACAAGATTAAACGTAGCAAAGAACCATCCGGCAAGAGATATGCAGGATACCTTCTATGTAGCGGAAGATATCTTACTCCGCACCCACACAAGCCCGGGACAGATCCGCGTCATGGACGCGAAGAAGCCGCCGATCAAGATGCTTGCGCCGGGACGCGTATTCCGTTCTGACAGCGACGCGACCCACTCCCCGATGTTCCACCAGATGGAAGGTCTTGTTGTTGATAAGAAGATCACCCTCTGCGACCTTCAGGGTATGCTCGACAAGTTCGTACAGGCGATCTTCGGAAGCGATGTAAAGACACGTCTCCGTCCAAGCTACTTCCCGTTCACAGAGCCGAGCGTTGAGGTCGATGTAAGTTGCTTCGAGTGCGGCGGAAAAGGCTGCCCGCTCTGCAAACACACCGGCTGGATCGAGGTTCTCGGCGGCGGTATCGTACACCACAAGGTACTTGAAAACTGCGGCATCGACCCGAACGAGTATTCCGGTCTCGCTTTCGGTATCGGTATCGAGCGTATCGCCATGTTAAAATACGGTATTAACAACATCAACCTGCTTTATGAGAATGATCTTCGTTTCCTGAAGCAGTTCAAAGGCTAATAAGGGAGGGAGAAGATCATGAAAGTACCATTTAGTTGGCTGAAAGAATATGTTGACATTGACGTGACAGCCCAGGAGTTAGAGGATAAGCTTTTCGGTTGCGGATTTGAGGTAGAGGAACTGATCGATCTCTCCGCTGAGATCGACCGTGTCGTTGTCGGCGTTGTAAAAGAGTGTGAGCCGATCGAGGGAACACACCTCTTCAAGTGTAACGTGGACTGCGGTGAGTATGGAAATGATATCCAGATCCTCACAGGCGCTCCGAACGTATACGCAGGCATGCACACATCGGCAGCTCTTGACAATTCCACACTTCCGGGCGGAATCAAGATCAAGGCAAAACCGATGCGCGGCATCGAGTCCAACGGTATGCTCTGCTCCGGTGAGGAACTTGGCTTAAACGAGGACCTGTATCCGGGTTCTGAGGTCTACGGTCTCTTAGACCTTCCGAAGGACACGGTTCCGGGAACCGACATCGCGAAAGTTGTCGGCTTAGACGACTATATCTTCGATATCTCCGTAACAGCAAACCGTGCGGACTGCCAGTCTGTTTTAGGTATCGCGAGAGAGGTTGCCGCGGTTCTCGATAAACCGCTTAAGATGCCGGCTCTTGACTAC
>CAVIYT010000006.1:0-27122 GCA_963646925.1 Paludibacteraceae bacterium | reverse complement strand
ATATAATTCACAAAGCGAATATTTATTTAAAGAGAGTCAATAGTTCACTCTGAACAAAATTTCCAGGCACATTGTAAAAAACAACTAAATAAACCGGCGAAATAATCTGAATATATATGCATAATCGTTAATTGACAAATTCAATTGTGGACAGTAGAATAAAACGCAATTACAGGAGCAGAAAAAACAAAAAGAAAAAAGATAACTGTTGAGCATACAATGGCGTATCAAAAGACGCATTGTGTGCTTTTTTATTTGTTTTTTCTTGATAGCAAGAAGGGAGAGGACAATATGAGAAAATTCATTGTAGGACGGGTACTTTCCATCATTCCGGTTCTGATCATTGTATCCGTCGTTATCTTTTCAGTGGTGCATCTGACACCTGGTGATCCGGCAGCATCCATTCTTGGCGATGAGGCCACAGTGGAAGACATCGCGGCACTCCGTGCGAGAATGGGACTCGATAAACCGGTGGTAGAGCAGTACTTCATCTGGATCGGCAACATTTTCCACGGAGACTTCGGTATGAGCGTTGCGGGAAATGAGACCGTAGCCAGCATGATCTCCAGCCACTGGGAGCCGACGATCTCCCTTACGATCTTTTCAACGATCGTTGCCCTCTGTCTTGCGATCCCGTTGGGAATCATTGCAGCCAGAAAGAAAGGAACGGCAGTTGATTCCGCGGTTTCCGCAATTTCCCTTACGGGAATTTCACTTCCAAGCTTTTTACTTGGTCTGTTTCTCATGATGGTCTTTGCTGTCAAATTAAAATGGCTTCCGGTTTCCGGATATAAGACCATGTCAGACGGGTTGATCCCGCATATCCGTTCGTTAATTCTTCCCGGCGTTGCGTTGGGATTCATGCATTCCGCACTTTTAATGAGAATGACAAAGGCGTCCATGTTGGAAGTGCTGAACAGCGATTACATTAAGATGGCGAAAGCAAAAGGAGTAAGAGAATTCTTCCTGATCGCGAAACATGCTTTCAGAAACGCACTGATCCCGGTCATCACCACCATCGGTCAGAGTATTGTCGGAGCACTTGCAGGAGCCGCCGTTGTGGAATACATGTTTGCGATCCCGGGCATGGGACAGCTCATGGTAAACTCCATCGGCCGCCGAGATTATTACGTGATCCAGGCGATCGTACTGATCATCGCGTGCATTAATGTATTCATTAACCTGATGGTCGACCTGTTATACGGAATCGCAGATCCGCGGGTACGTCTCGGATAAAGATCGACATGACTTGAAGTTGGGAGGAATCGATATGACAGCTATGACGAAGACAATGAGAATGGATACTCCATTCACAAAAGAGATGGACGGCTCCTTAAAGGAAGTAAGAGACCGTCTCTTAAAAGAACAGAGAGAACTCCAGTTACATAAATTCCTGAGAAACAAATTATCGGTGGTCGGTTTCGTGATTGTGGTTGCAATGCTGACACTGGCGATCCTGGCACCGATCCTTGCGCAGTGTGATCCGTTAGCTCTGGACATGAAAGTGCGGTTAAAGGGACCGAGCGCAGCTCACTGGTTTGGTACAGACAGCATGGGAAGAGATCTTTTCGCGAGAGTCCTTTACGGAGCGAGAATCTCCATGTTTGTAGGATTTACCGTAGGCATCACATCCGGATTCCTCGGAATGATGCTCGGCTTGTATGCGACAACTAACAAATATCTGGATAATATATTGATGCGTTTCTGTGACGGTCTTAAGGCTATCCCCTCTACTCTTCTTGCAATCACCCTTATGACCGTCCTGGGCGCAGACATCAAGAACGTCATTATTGCTCTCACAATTGTAAATACACCGAGTATGGCGCGTCTCGCAAGAGGATCCGCCCTCGTAGCAAGAGAGCAGACTTATGTGGAAGCCATGAGATGTTTAGGCGCAAGTAAGACCAGGATTCTCTGGAATCATATCGCACCAAACATCCTGTCCCCGATCATCGTACAGATGACATTCGTGTTTGCCTCCTCTATTATCACAGAGGCAGCGCTCAGTTTCCTTGGCGCAGGTGTTCCGGCACCGGCACCGAGCTGGGGAAACATTCTGAACGAAGGTAAGAACGTTATTTACAATGCATGGTGGATGATTGTGTTTCCGGGAACATTTACCGCACTTTCTGTTCTGGGGCTGAATCTTTTAGGTGACGGAATCCGCGATGTTCTGGATCCGCTCAGCAAATAAACAAAAGAGCTGGCCTGGCTGCCGGATCTCTATACGTCCTTGTGTGCAAACACAGTCCGCATAGCTGTCCGGCAGCACTTTTATAGAAAAATCAGGAGGTGGCAGTTATGCCGGAGAAAGAGAGAGAAAAGATCCTTGAAGTAGATGGACTCTGTACGAAGTTCCATACAGAGCGTGGAGATTTAAAAGCAATAGATGGTGTTTCTTTTTGCGTATATAAAGGAGAGATCCTTGGAATCGTCGGTGAGTCCGGATGCGGGAAGAGTGTTACTTCCCAGTCTATCATGAGACTTTACGATGAAAAGCGCGTGGCAGCGTATTCGGGAACGGTGAAATTGGAAGGACAGAACCTGTTCGAGCTTCCGGAAAGAGAGATGCAGAAGGTTCGAGGAGAAAAGGTCTCCATGGTATTCCAGGACGCATTAAGCTCCTTAAACCCGGTATTCACCGTTGGTTCCCAGATCATGGAGGCGCTTCTGATTCACCAGAAGATCTCAAAGAAAGAGGCAGTGGAAAAATCTATCGAGATGCTCCGTCTGGTAGGAATTCCGGAGCCGGAAAAACGGTTCGCACAGTATCCGCACCAGTTATCCGGCGGCATGAGACAGCGTGTCATGATCGCCATCGCGTTAGCCTGTCACCCGAGACTTCTGATCGCCGACGAGCCGACAACAGCGTTGGATGTAACAATCCAGGCACAGGTCATGGACCTGATCGTAGAATTGAACCACAAACTGGATATGGGTGTCATGCTGATCACCCACGATCTCGCAGTGGTCGCGGAGGTCTGCCAGAGAGTCATCGTCATGTATCTCGGACAGGTCGTCGAGGAGGCGGATGTAAATTCGATCTTCGATAATCCGCAGCACCCGTACACACAGGGATTGATCCGTTCTATCCCGCAGATCGACGGAGATAAGGGAGAGCGTCTTTATCAGATCGACGGCATGGTACCGTTGCTCAATCAGATCCCGGAAGGATGCCGGTTTGCGCCGAGATGTCCGTATGCCACAGACAGATGCCGGAAAGAGATGCCGGAACTCCGGGAAGTAAGCGCGACCCAGAAAGTAAGATGCCACATGGCTGGAATGGGGGCTTAGTATGGACGAGAGAAAAGTTGTTTTAAAAGGAACAGGAATCAAACAGTATTTTCCGGTAAAGGGAAACAGCGGCAGCATGAAAAAAGTAGTAAAGGCTGTCGACGGAGTTGATATTTCCATATATGAAGGAGAAGTTTACGGCCTCGTCGGTGAGACCGGATGCGGAAAGAGTACATTGGGACGGACGTTGATCCGCCTGCTGGATCCGACGGAAGGAACCGTTGAGGTCATGGGACATGATATCACAAAGCTAAATGATAAAGAGCTGATTCCATACCGCAGAGAGGTCCAGATGGTATTCCAGGATCCGTTTACATCCCTGAATCCGAGAAAGAGAGTCGGGGACATCCTGATGGAGGTTCTTGAGATCCATAAAATAGGAAAGAACAAGGAAGAGCGCATGGAACTCGCCATGAACATGCTCCACAAAGTCGGACTCCGGCCGGAACATTTTTACCGTTTCCCGCATGAGTTTTCCGGAGGACAGAGACAGAGAATCGGAATTGCGAGGGCACTGATCCTGGATCCGAAGCTGATTGTCTGTGATGAGCCGGTATCTGCTCTCGACGTTTCCATTCAGGCCCAGATCGTCAACCTGATGCAGGACCTCAGGGAGGAGGAGAGAATTTCCTACCTTTTCATTGCCCATGATATCAGTATCGTCCGCTATATTTCCGACAGGATCGGAGTCATGTACCTTGGGCACTTGATGGAGGAAGCGGAGACCGGTGAGTTGTTCTCAAATCCGCTTCACCCGTATACACAGGCACTTCTCTCGGCAGTGCCACATGCAAACCCACATGTCACGAAAGAGAGAATTCAACTGAAAGGCGAACTTCCGTCGCCAATCGATCCGCCGACAGGATGTGTTTTCCACACAAGATGTCCTTATGCAACGGACATCTGTTCCAGAACTGTTCCGCAGATGAAAGAGGTCACACCGGGACACCGTGCAGCATGTCTGCGCTGTGAATAAATTCATATAATTCGAGGAGGAGAATGTTATGAGAAAAATGAGTGTAAAAGCGACAGCAGTAGTTTTAGCAGCATCCGCTGTTCTCAGTGCCTGTGGCGGCTCTGGAAGCAGCGCAGCAACGGCGGCAGCGGGAGGAGGCGACACTTCTGCGGCAGCTGAGGCTACAACAACAGATTCGGGTGTGCCGGATGCAAATGCGACATATAAAGACACTTTAAATATTGCGGTTGTACAGCAGGCACCGTCTCTGGATCTGCATAAAAACTCCAGCCTGATTGCCAGACAGATCATGGATGGAACGGTTTTTGAGAAGCTTGTTACACAGAATTCGAAGGCAGAGGCCGTTCCGGAGCTTTGCGAATCCTATGAGGTCAGCGACGACGCGACAACAATCACCTTCAATTTAAGAAAGGGCGTTAAATTCCATGATGGAAGTGAGATGACAGCGGATGATGTTGTTGCATCCATGAATCGCTGGATCGAAGGCTTCAGCTCCGCTAAGAGTACGGTTGGAGAAGCAAGATTTGAAAAAGTGGATGATTATACTGTAAAAATCCAGGCCGACCACTCCATCATCCTTCTCCCTCAGATGATCGCAGGAGCCGCGCAGCCGGCAGCAATCACAACCGCAGCAGCATGTGAGAAGGAAGACAGCAATGGTTTCCTTGAGGAGTATATCGGAACAGGTCCATATAAATTTACCGAGTGGCAGCAGGATCAGTATATCCGTCTGGACAAATTTGATGACTATGTGGCATACGGCACGGAAGGCGAGCCAATGGATGGATGGGCAGGCTATAAGGCGGCTCCGACAAAAACATTGATCTTCAACTATGTGCCGGAGGCAACGACAAGGGAAGCAGGACTTGAGACGGGACAGTATGATATTATCGATAATGTGCCGAACGATGATGTGGAACGCTTGGAATCCAATTCTGACTTACATGTAAACTCCTATCAGGCCGGTACCGTAGCACTTGTATTCAACCACAAACAGGGAATCGCTGCAAACCAGTATTTCCGTACTGCTGTCAATACCTGTCTCGATATGGATGAGATTCTCACGGCGGTTTATGGAGAGGGCGGATATGACCTTGGTTCCTGCTATATGGACGAAGCACAGGCATTCTGGAACACAGATGCAGGTTCTGAAAATTATAATCAGAAGGATGCGGAAAAAGCAAAACAGATTCTTGCGGATAATGGCTACAACGGTGAAACATTTAAGATCCTTGTCAGCACAACACACAACATGAACTATATGGCAGTAGCGATGGAGCAGGAGCTGGAAGCAATCGGAATTCCGACAGAGCTTACAATCGTCGACTGGGCAACACTTACCGACTACAGAAAGGATCCAGAGAAGTTTGATCTTTATATTACATCTTTTGCACAGGTTCCGGTTCCATCCTTAAAACTCTACTTTGGACCGAGCTATCCGGGATGGTCTGATGACGCGACACTTGCAGAGAAGTTCGCTGCAATGAACACCGCGACATCTCTGGATGATGCAAAGACCGCTTGGGAAGATCTGCAGGCGTATTCCTGGGAATATCTGCCGCTCATCAATGCAGGTCACTACATTGCCCACTACGCATGGAATAATAAAGTAGAAGGTCTGAACGAGTTCAGTGGTCTGTATTACTGGAATGCCGGTATAAAAGAATAAAAACGGTGTGGTTAGGAGGGAAACCCGGTAAGATACCGGGTGATTCCTCCTATATATTATGAAGAATCAGGAGGAAAACAGTATGAGACGAAAAGAAGTGAAATATATCGCGGCTGCAATGGCGGCTGTAATGGCACTTACTGCCTGCGGAGGATCACAGACCTCAACAGATGCGGGAGCTTCAGGAACAACAGCCGCAGAAGCCGCAGGGACTGCGGGAACCGAAACCACAGAGACATCGGAAAATAGTGCGACCGTATCAGTTGCAGATCCAAATGCAACCTATAAGGATACTTTAAACATCGCAGTCGCACAGCAGGCTCCATCTCTGGATTTGCATAAAAACTCCAGCCTGATCGCCCGTCAGATGATGGACGGAACCTGCTGGGAGAAGCTTGTCACATTGAACGCCAATGGCGAGGCAGTGCCGGAGCTCTGCGAATCCTATGAAGTCAGTGATGATGCAAAAACGATTACATTTTACCTGAGAAAAGATGTAAAATTCCATGATGGAAGTGAAATGACGGCGGATGATGTTGTTGCATCTATGAACCGTTGGATCAACGCATTCAGCACAGCGAGCGCGATGGTCGGTGACGCAAGATTTGAAAAGGTTGATGACTATACGGTAAAAATTGCGGCGGACAAGCCGATCCTGCTCTTCCCGTGCGTGATCGCAGGCGCTGCGCAGCCGGCATCGATCACGACAGCAGAGGCATGTGAGAAGGAAGATACAAACGGCTTCATGACGGAATACATCGGAACCGGTCCATATAAGTTCGTGGAATGGCCGCAGGATCAATATGTGAAGCTTGAACGGTTTGATGACTATGTTCCGTATGGTACAGAGGGCGAACCGATGGATGGTTGGGCCGGCTACAAGTCTGCACCGTCAAAGACAATCATATACTGGATTGTTTCAGAGTCTAATACAAGAAACGCCGGTCTGGAATCAGGACAGTACGATGTGATATTTAACTTACCGGCGGATGATGTAGAACGTGTGTCTTCCCTTGACGGAGTTACCGTTTACTCCACACAGCAGGGATCAATTGCACCGATCATTAACCATAAGGAAGGTCTCTGCTCGAATGAATGGTTCCGCAAGGCGGTCAGCTATGCACTCGATTATGAGGAGGTTATGACAGCAACATACGGAACAAACGGATTCACCATGGGTTCCTGCTATATGGATGAGGCGCAGCCGTTCTGGTATACAGAGGCAGGCTCAGAAGAGTACAATGTCCATGATCCGGAAAAGGCGAAGGAGATTCTGAAAGAAAACGGGTATGATGGAACTCCGATGAAACTGATGGCGGCAACACTGAACAAAATGGATTACATGGCAGTGGCAATGCAGAGTGAATTGGAAGAGGTAGGAATCCCGGTAGAATTGAATATCGTGGACTGGCCGACACTTCAGGCACAGAGCACAGACCCGACGGCATATGATATGTACATCTGCACATTCGCGCAGGTACCGATCCCGTCCTTAAAGCTTTATCTTGGACCGAACTATGCAGGTTGGAATGATGATGAGACCTTACAGGGACTTATGTCCGAAATGAACACAGCAACCACCATGGACGATGCAAAGGCGGCATGGGAAAAGGTTCAGGAGTATTCTTGGGATTATCTTTCTGTCCTGCAATTAGGTCATTATATCGCAAACTATGCATGGAACGATCATGTTAAAGGACTGAACAATTACAGCGGACTGTTTTTTTGGAATGCAGGTTACGTTGAATAAAAGAGGCTGACGAAAATGTATTTATGGAAAGAGATTAAAACATATATTGACGCACATGCAAAGGAGACACATGATCTGCTGGCAACGATCGCACAGATCCCGGCTCCATCAAACCATGAGGAAAAACGAGCGGAATTCTGTAAAAATTGGCTTACGGAAAATGGGGCGAAAGGTGTTTACATTGATGATGCGCTCAATGTTATCTATCCGGTCGGACTGGATGAGCATAAAAAGCTTCGTGTATTCATGGCTCATATGGACGTTGTGTTTCCGGACACAGAACCGCTTCCGCTTGTTGAGGAAGATGGTAAAATGAAATGCCCGGGTGTCGGGGATGATACGGCAAACCTTGCTGCGCTGATGATGGTGGAAAAATTCATTGCCGGGAAAATAGCGAAAGGAGAGTTTCAGGCAGATTGTGGTTTCCTCTTTGTATGCAATAGTGGTGAGGAAGGGCTTGGAAATCTGAAGGGTTCCGGGAAAATCTGTGAGGATTTCGGGGACAGAATTGAGACCTTCTATTCCTTTGACGGATATTATAAGCACCTGACGGATGGAGCAGTAGGTTCTGTCCGCTACGAAGTGGAGATAAAGACCATCGGTGGACATTCGTACGGCGCGTTTGGAAATCCGAATGCGATCGCGCTCATGGCAGAGGTTATCGGGGAGCTTTATAAGCAGAAGATACCGGAGGGCGGAAAAACGACATATAATGTTGGTACGATCAAGGGTGGAACGTCCGTCAATACGATTGCACAGCAGGTATCCATGCTGTACGAATTTCGTTCAGACCGCATTGAGAACCTTACGTTCATGGAGAGCCACTTCAACACAGTGATCGCGTTTTTCAAGGATAAAAAGGTTGATATTTCCGTAAAGGTCCTTGGAAAGCGTCCTTGCGAGGGACTTGTGGATGCGAAAAAGAAGGAGCAGCTTCTCTGCAATGCAGAGGAGATCATAAAAACTGTAACCGGAAAAATGCCGGGGCGCGGTTCTGGTTCCACGGATTGCAATATCCCGTTATTCCGTGGAATACCAGCGGTGTGCTTTGGTGTCTGCACCGGTGCCGGAGCCCATACGAGGGAGGAATATATTGATACCGCTTCCCTTGTACCGGGATATGAGATTGCATTCCGCACAATTTTGCAGTACGCAGGTGGAATTGAAGGCTAATAAATGCGAAGTGACGAAAGATTTATGAATGACAATAGTTAGGAAAGAAGGGGCTGTCGCACGTTAGTGCGACAGCCCCAATGATTAACAGGAAATTTCGATGGAGTTTCCTGCTAAACAAAAAGGCACTAATGCGCCAATGATGTACACCCGTGCGAAGATGTAGATTGTCGTAAGCGACTGCTCTCAGATCTTGAATGAGTCGTATAATAAAAATCCGACTTTTAAAAGAATTGATTATAAAATGATGGGAAAGTGCGGTAAAATGAAATGGAAAGCATCTTAAATCCGATTTTTCCTATCATATTGATGCGAAAAAGGCTAATATATGACTATAAAAATCATTTTTTTTAAAGGAAAGGAGCAATTGTATGTTAATTACTACATGGATCGTGACTTTTATTCTCATTATTGCCGTCGGCATCTATGCAGGAACGAAGATCGCACATGCAAATCAGTGGTCCGGCAGTGACCGGTCAATGAGTGCATTTGCGGTCGGCGCAATGTTAGGTGCCTGGCAGATCGGTGGCATGAGCGTTGTTGGTGCCGCACAGAACGGCTACACAATGGGTATTGCAGGATGCTGGTATTCCATCGCCAGTGGCGTTTATATCCTGTTCTTAGGACTTCTGGCCAGCCCTCTTCGTAAGAACTTAAAGACAGAGGCACTCCCGGATTACCTTGAGTCCCGTTTCTCACCGGGTGTCGCAAGACTCCAGTCTTATGTATGGATCATCTTCGGTATCATCTATATCCCGATCCAGTTAAAGACGATCTCCTCCATTATCCAGATCGTTCTTCCGGGATTAAATACCGGTCTCGCAATGTTTATCGGTGTTACGATCGCGGCGATCTACACGGGCTTCGCAGGAATGAAAGGATCCGCAGCTATCGGACGTGTCGTTTGTATCGCAACATATGCTCTTTTGATCTTCTTCGTAGGAACGCACATTGGTGATTTCGGCGGATACTCCGGACTGATCGCGTCTCTTCCGGAAGGTTACGATAATTTAAGCGCAATGCCGACACAGCAGATCGTTGCATGGGCGATCGGCGGACTTTTAAGTTCCGTAGTTCTTCAGTCTGCTCTTCAGCCGATGTTAGCTGCAAAAGATGATAAGACAGCATGCACAGGCTGTATCATCGGTTATATCCTCGCAGCTCCGATCTGTATCTTAACAGCAATCGTAGGTATGATGGCACGCGCATCCAATCCGGACCTCGGCGACGGCGCTACCGCATTCGCATGGGCGATCCGCGACATGAACTCTCCGATCATGGCAGGTATCATCTTCGCAGTGTGCACCATGATCATCGCAGCGACAATGGCTACCATGATGATGGCAACAGGTACTATCCTTACCAACATCTACAAGAAGCAGATCAACAAGAATGCGGATGACCATCAGATCCTCAGAGTCTCCCGTTTCGGAACCATCGCTGTTGCGTATGTTTCCCTGTTAGTTGGTTTCTTCATCCCGTCCGCGCAGATGACAAACATGTTCTTAACACTTACATACTGCGTAACATCCCCGTTCAGCTACTCCGTAGTAGTAGGACTGTTCTGGAAGAGAGTAAACGCAAAAGCTTCCTTCGCAAGTGTAATCGCAGGTATCGTAACTGCTATCGGATGGGTATTACTCGGATTAAACGGTACATTAAACGTTGTATACCCGACGATCATTGTCAGCTACATAGTTGGTATCATTGTTACACTGGCAACTTCTCCGGCTGAGAAGACAGCATAGAACTTATAAAGCTAATAAGACATGACATAAAGGAGGGTTCAGATATGCCGAACAGACCTTATCTTGGAAGAACTGTTGATGATACGATCGCGATGTATAAGCCGCATGTGTCCGGAACGGAAGGCGCTGTAAGCTCAAACAGCCCATACGCGACACAGGCAGGTCTTGAGATTATGAAACAGGGCGGAAACGCATTTGATGCGGCAGTTGCGGTATCTCTTGTTCTTGGCGTTGTGGAGCCGTACCACTGCGGAATCGGCGGCGGATGCTTCCACACATTCTATGATAAAAAATCAAATGAATTCTACTGTGTAGATGCCCGCGGTACCGCGCCGAAGAACGCGTACCAGGACATGATGTTGGACGAAAACGGTGACGTGGATTTAAATCTCACCGAGTTCTCCGGACGCTCCGTATCCGTGCCATCCTTCTACCGCGCAATGGACAACCTGTTGAAGAAACACGGCACCATGACCTGGGAACAGGTATCAGCGCCGGCGATCAAGCTCTGCCGTGATGGTTTTGCCTGCGGTTTCGCATATGCCCGTGTCAGCGACACTCCGGAAGCAGAACACAATAAAGTTGAATATGAGGGATTTGAGGAACTCTACTTGAACAACGGAAAACCGCGTGAGTTTGGCGAGATCATCAAGAACCCGGATCTTGCGGACACCATGGAAGGTGTTGCGAAGAACGGTGTCGACTGGTTCTACAGTGGACCGATCGCGGATGAGATGGTAGAGCATATCAATAAACACAAAGGTCTTTTCTGCAGGGAAGATCTCGTAAACTGCAAGCCGAAGGAGAGAATCCCGGTTCGCGGAAATTACCGTGGATATGATATTATCTCCATGGCGCCGCCGTCCTCCGGTGGAACCCATATCATCCAGATGTTAAATATTCTGGAAAACTTCGACTTAAAAGGCATGGGATTCCATTCCGCGGACAGCACTCATGTGATCGCTGAGACCATGAAGATGATGTTCGCGGACCGCTCCGTAGCGATGGGTGATCCGGACTTCGTTGAAGTAAATGTTGATAAACTGATCTCGAAAGAGTACGCGAAAGAACTTGCCGCAAAAATCGATATGGACCATGCGAAAGAGTATGCTCCGACCGATGGAATCGAGGCAAAAGAATATCGTGGCTGCACATCCAACTTTACAGTCATGGATAAATACGGAAATGTGATCTCCCAGACCCAGACGATCCGTAACTGGTGGGGATCCGGCGTTGTAATTCCAGGAAGAGGCTTTGTTATGAACAATGCGATGGCAGACTTCAGCGCCAAGGCAGGTGTCCGCACCACACAGGGTCTTGCATATGGAATGGCAAACGCGATCCGTCCAGGAAAGACTCCGCTGTCCAGTATGTCCCCAACTATCGTCATGAAGGACGGAAAACCGGTATTATCCGTCGGCGCAGCGGGCGGTCCGCGTATCATCACAAGTACCCTGCAACTCATCGTCAACAACCTGGATTACGGTATGATGATGGATTCCGCAGTAAAACATCCGCATATGTGCTGCCTGACCTTAAATCAGGGGCTCGAGCTCGAAGAAGGTTTCTCACCGGATACCATTAAGCTCTTGGCAGCGAAAGGACATATCATAAAGAATACCACAGATTTCGGTGAACTTCTCGTTATGCCGAACGGCATCCGGAACATCGATGGAACCTTCTTCCCAGGCGGAACAAGCCGTGTTGACGGCGGCGGCGGAGCGCTCACAGCATCCGGCACCATGGCGATCGATGGTCTGTGCTTTATCGATGAGAAGCTGACGAAGTAGAGCGGAAGATCAAAGTGAATACAGGGCTTGAAAAGCCAGAATAAAAACACCGGCAGGTGAGGAGAAATCTTCACGTGCCGGTCTTTTATTTTTGTACAAATTGAATTTCTAATGGCTTTGACAGTATATGATGATTCATTTATGCGGAATCGCGGTGGACTGTGCAGGCGTGTGCCGCAATTGCTGTATTATTTCTGCGCCGCCGCATCTTCGATGAGCTTGACCGTCTCGTCGGTGCTCATAACCGTACAGTAAATGACGTTCATGATCTTAAGTTCCGCCTCGTGAAGCTCCTGTGTCGCCGCGGCACAGGAATCTTCCGGACAAATCACGCGGAATCCCTGGTCCGCGAGAACACGGATCGTGGAGGCGACACACTGATCAGTCACAACGCCTGTCACGATCACAGTGTCGATCCCCATATTGTGGAGGATCTGGGTGTAGTTTGTTCCGAGGCTGACGCTGTCGGTGGTCTTATTTACGACGATCTCATCCTCTAACGGTGTGAGCTCATCTACCATCTGCGCGCTCTCATCGCCCACATATACATAGATATCGTTCCAGCCGACGGTGCTCTGAACACGGGAGCGGTCGGAACCGTTCTTTTTAAGGCTGGCGATCCGGCCATAAGTTACTTCGACTCCGTTCTTACGGCAGCAGTCCAGGAGACGTTTGTTGTTCGGTATCACAACTTTCTCCACATGATCATAGAACCATTCCCATTCAGCCCATTCTCCGGCCTGCCGGCACTGTTCGGCATCGTAGCCGTCTTTGGCGATGAAGTGTTTCTGCATATCTACGATCAGCAGAGCGGTCTTCGCGAGATCCAGATGGATATCCGGAACCTCTTTCATGTTGCGATAATAAAAAGAGAGAAATTTTTCATTTGTTTTCATCGGCAAACATCTCCTGTCCATTTTTTGATAAAAAAATTATAACAGAAAGGAAAATGCGGGGCAATAGAAATTGTGCGGAAACAGATGTGTGGTTTTGTGCGATTATAGAAAAATCGCAATAAATTCGTAAAAAGAGTAAAAAACGAATGAGTAATTTTGTGTATTACGCTAATATACAACGCAACAAATTTTGTGATAAATTAATATACAAATGAGAAAAAGCGCGTAAAGTCGGAAAGAAATAAGGAGGAGAGTGTCTATGATGAGAAGTGAAACAGCTGAACACACAGGAACATTTTTCACAAAACAGCCATTTTGGAATATCACACGAAAACGCACAGATACTTTCCTTCAGATCGAAAATGAGAAAGTCCGTATTCTCCGCTATGGCATGAATGATGGCGCAGACGGTCTGGACTGTATTCCGGGTGTTGGTCAGGTAGGAATCACATTTTCTGTTCAGGAAAAGGAAGCGAAGGCATATTTATACGGTGTGCTTCCAGAAAAGAAAGTTCTGCCGCAGTATGGAATCAGGGAGAACGCACAGGTACAGTTTTCACCGGGAAGCTTTTCGAAAGTGACAGGAATTTCGGCTTCTGATATCCCGGCAGAGGGACTTCCATTAGAGGATGTTTTTCCTTGGTCAATTCCGTTTATCGAGGAAATAAACTCCGTGGACAGCAATGAGGAACATCTTGCGGCGATCATGGAATTTCTGAAGGAGTGCGTGAGAAAGAAGAGTGCTCTAAAGGAAGCTGATAAAAATCTTGCATGCTCGGTCGTAAGCTACCTGATGAAGCACAGACAGATCGTCCGGATGAAGGAACTGGAAAATGAGTATGGATTCTGTGCCAGGACGATCCAGAAAGCGGTGGTGGGCAATGTGGGAGTTGCGCCGAAACAGCTGAATCTCCAGATCTGTCTGCAGAACGCGATCCAGACCATCGCGGAAGACCCGGAGCTTTCCCTTACGGACCTTACTTATCAGATGCAGTTTTATGACCAGTCCCATTTCGGAAGCGTGTTCCGCCGGATGACCGGTTTCTGTCCGGGACAGTATCAGAAATGGCAGCAGGAGGAAAAGGGGGGACGAAAAACGTGCTGTATGACAGACGGGAGAAGATCATTGCAGTCCTGAACCGGGATGGAATGGTAAAGGCAAATGAGTTGGTGGAACAGTACGGAGTGTCCATGGAGACGATCCGCCGGGATCTGGAATATCTCGAAAAACGTGGTCTCGTCGACCGCGTATACGGCGGCGCGATCTTAAGAAAAAAACGCGGTGTGGAGCCGAAGATCGAGAAACGCCAGCTGGAACACTATGAGGAGAAGAAGGCCATCGGACAGAGAGCCGTAGATCTTGTGGAGGACGGCGAGGTGATCGCCATCGACCTTGGAACGACAACGAGAGAGTTTGCCCGGGCCCTGGTGGGGAAAAAGAGGCGGCTCACGGTGATCACAAATTCGATTCCCATCGCGCTGGACCTCTCCGCAGATGAAAATATCCGCGTGATCATGGTCGGCGGCGAGGTTCGGAGAAATGAACTTTCAGTTTCCGGAAACATCGCAGATGAAAATATGCGGTATTTCCAGACAGACAAAATTTTTCTCGGGGTCGGCGGTCTGACGGAAAAGTTTGGAATCACGGATTATCATGTGGAGGAGACACCTTTCCGGCGCATTGGAGTCAGCCGGACCCAGAAGGTCATTGCCCTCGCGGATCACAGTAAATTCGGCGTGACCGCCATGAATCAGGTGTGTGACTTAGAACAGATCGATGTTCTTGTGACGGACCGTCAGACGGATAAAAACCTGATCGGAAGACTCCGGTCAAAGGGAATGAAGGTATATCTGGCATAAAAAATCAAAATTGCGATTATGTGCGATTACGACATAATCGCAATTTTTATGTGCAAAATAACATAAACACAAGCGTAATTTTTATAAAAATCATGAATATAATTCCATAAATCTGTGTGATATAGTAAATACAGTAAAAAAACAGAAAATGATTCTGAATGTTAGGAAGGAAGTGAGGGGAACCGTTGAGCAGGAAATACTTTATGGGAGTTGACCAGGGCACGACCGGAACAACGGTACTCCTGCTGGATGAGAACTGGAATCTGACTGCTTCATCGCATAAGGAACATAAACAGTATTATCCGCAGCCGGGATGGGTGGAACACGATCCGAAAGAGATCCTGGAGCAGATAAAGGAAGCGGCAGAAGAAGTGATGGAAAAAGCCCATGTGACCGCGGAACAGGTAGAGTGCATGGGAATCGACAATCAGGGAGAGACCATAGTTGTCTGGGATAAAGTGACGGGGGAGCCGCTTTACCCGGCGATCGTCTGGCAGGACCGAAGAACTGCGACGTGGATCGAGGAGCTGGAGGAAGAGATCCGGTTCATGATCCGCCAGAAGACAGGACTTCATGCGGATGCATATTTTGGAGCGACAAAGATCAAATGGATCCTTGACAATGTGGAAGGTGCGAAGGAAGCGGTGATGGAAGGAAGACTGATGGCGGGACCGACGGATTCCTGGTTTATCTGGAACCTGACAGACCGGAAAGTTTTCGCGACCGACTATTCGACAGCATCGCGAACAGCGCTCTTCAATATCCATACAAACGAATGGGATCACGAACTTTTAGAGCTTCTGGAGATTCCAAAGAGCATTCTCCCGGAGATCCGGAACAGCACAGAAAAATATGGATATGCCACACTCCGGGGCTGTGACGGAAAAGAAGGAAAGATCCTGATCTCCGGAAACATGGTGGATCAGCAGGCGGCACTGTTCGGACAGGCCTGTCTGAGCGAGGGAATGGTAAAGACCACATACGGAACCGGCTGTTTCATGCTGATGAACACAGGAAAGACGCCGGTCTATTCAAACACAGGACTTCTGACATGTGTCGGATGGAAGATGCACGGAAAGAATATAGTATTCGCCCTGGATGGCGGTATCTACGTTGCGGGTTCTGTCATCACATGGATGAAAGATAAGATGCACCTGATCTCAAGCGCGAAGGAGACGGGAGATCTGGCGGAGTCGGTACCGGATACCGCAGGCGTCTGTTTTGTGCCGGCGCTCACCGGCCTTGCGGCACCGTACTGGGATCCATACGCGAGAGGCATGCTGATCGGAATCACACCGGGAACCGAGCGGGCCCATGTGGTCCGGGCGGCACTTGAGAGTATCGCTTACCAGGTGCGGGATATTTTAGACCTGATGGAGATGGACTCCGGCATCAAGATCCGCGCGATGCGCGTGGACGGCGGAATCACGGCAAACGAATTCCTGATGCAGTTCCAAGCGGATATCCTTGGAATTCCGGTGGATGTCCCGGAGATCGCGGAGACAACAGCATTGGGAGTTGCCTACATGGCGGCATATGGATCCGGCTTATTTAAGGACCTTGATGAGATCGAGGCGAACTGGAAACTCAAAAAACGCTACTATCCGAAGATGAGCGAAAAAGAGCGGGAAAAGAAGATGCGGATGTGGCATCGGGCGGTCGCCAGAGCGAAGGAATGGGTCGAGGAAGAAGCAACCGACGGACCGGAACTGACAGGAGAATTTGAGTAAGATAAAGACGAAGGAGAGGAAATATGAAAACAGATGTGGTAATTATTGGTGCAGGTGCAGTCGGATGTGCGATCGCCCGCGAATTATCCAGATACCAGCTGGATGTAACCGTAGTAGAGAAGAATGAGGATGTCGGCGGAGACGCGTCAAAGTCCAACAGTGCCATCATCCACACAGGATACGACGCATCACCGGGAACACTGGAGTCCCAGCTTGTGGTAGCGGCAAACCCGATGTACGACCAGCTCACAAAGGAGCTGGATATTCCGTTTAAGAGAGTCGGCGCGATCCTTCCTGCAATCACTGAGGAACAGTATGAAAAACTTCCGGAGATCAAGCACAAAGCGTTCATGAACCGCGTTTACGACGTCCAGTATAAGACTGCGGAAGAACTTCTTGAGATGGAGCCGAACTTAAACCCGGAGGTCAAAGGCGGACTTTATATCCCGCGTGAGAGCATCATCGATCCGTTTATCCTCGTCCAGGCACTTGCCGAGAATGCGAACGCGAACGGCGTCCACTTCCTGTTAAACACAAAGGTAACCGATATCAAGGTGAAAGACGGGGCTGTCAGCGAGGTCGTAACCACAGGCGAGACCATCGAGACGAAATATGTCATCAACGCGGCTGCCCTCTACTGTGACGAGATCGCCGCAATGGTAGGAAAGGCGGACTATAAGGTCGTTGCGAGAAGAGGCCAATTCTATATCCTCGATAAGAATACGAGCTGCAAGGTAAAAGAGATCGTACTTCCGATCCCGACAAAGATCACAAAAGGTAAATTAATGTGTCCGACGATCCATGGAAACATGCTCGTAGGACCGACCGCCGAGGATCTCGACAACAAGACCGATAAATCCGTCACAAAGGAAGGTCTCGACAGCATCTTAAAGGATGTAAAGAACCTGATCCCGAACGTCAATGTCCGCGACAGCATCACCCAGTACAGCGGCCTGCGTCCGAACAGAAATCCGGAAGGACTTCATGTAGATACATACGACGACTTAAAGGGATATATCAACCTGTCCGGTGTCCGCTCCACAGGTCTTACACTTTCCGTAGCGATGGGCGTTTATATCGCGGACGTTATGAGAGAGATCGGCGCGCCGATGGTATTTAAGGAGAACTTCATTTCCACAAGAAAAGGAATCGTCCGTTTCCATGAATTAAGCCGCGAGGAACAGGATGAGATCGTAAAAGAGAATCCGGCATACGGAAGAGTTATCTGCCGCTGCGAGACGATCACAGAGGGCGAGATCCTGGATGCGATCCACAGACCGCTTGGCGCGAGAAACGTGGACGCTGTAAAACGCCGTGTAAGAGCAGGAATGGGACGCTGTCAGGGCGGTTTCTGCGGACCGAAGGTCATCGAAATTTTAGCAAGAGAACTGGGTATTCCGGTTGAAGAAGTCAATAAAAACAATGCGGGTTCCTATATGGTTGCCGGGAAAACGAGATAGGGGAGGATGCTATGTACGAGATTCAGACTGATGTGGTAATTGTAGGAGGAGGCCCGGCAGGTTTATCTGTAGCTGTGGCAGCAAAAAAAGAGGGAGCGGAGAAAGTCCTGATCATCGAGAGAGATGAGAAACTTGGTGGAATCTTACAGCAGTGTATCCATCCGGGATTCGGACTTACTTATTTCCATAAAGAACTGACAGGTCCGGAGTACGCGGGACATTTCAAAGAGGAAGCGCTGGCACTCGGCGCGGAAGTCCTTTTAAACTCCATGGTACTGGAAGTAATTCCGGAAGAGAGCGCAGTGATCTGCGTAAACTCTGAATATGGAATGACAAAGGTAAAAGCGGGAAGTATCGTTCTCGCAATGGGATGCCGCGAGAGAACACGCGCGGGCATCATGATCCCGGGAACAAGACCGGCAGGCGTCTACACAGCAGGTGCCGCGCAGCGTCTTGTAAACCGCCAGAACGCTGTCGTAGGAAAGAATATCGTCATTCTCGGTTCCGGTGATATCGGAATGATCATGGCGAGAAGAATGACCTTAGAGGGAGCACATGTCATCGCTGTTGTAGAACTGATGGACTTCCTCGCAGGTCTCACAAGAAACAAAGTCCAGTGTCTTGACGACTTCGGAATTCCGTTAAAGCTTTCCCACACCGTCACAAGAATCGTCGGAAACGAGAGAGTGGAAGGCGTTTATGTCGCACAGGTCGATAAAGATAAGAAGCCGATTCCGGAGACAGAAGAATTTATTCCGTGTGATACC
Organism: Paludibacteraceae bacterium; assembly: GCA_963646925.1. Classification (GTDB taxonomy): domain Bacteria; phylum Bacillota; class Clostridia; order Lachnospirales; family Lachnospiraceae; genus Pilosibacter. Next base: position 8,009 of record CAVIYT010000006.1, on the reverse strand, counting down.
CTGTTGTTATCGGTCGGACTGATCCCGGAGAATGAGCTGAGCCGCGGCGCCGATGTAAAGATTTCCGGAATTACAAACGGACCGGAAGTAAACCAGTACATGCAGACTTCCTATGACAATGTGTTTGCATGCGGAAACGTTGTTCATGTAAATGACCTTGTTGACAACGTAACCGTTGAGAGCATGAATGCGGGAACATCTGCAGCGCGCTACGCGATGAAGAAACTTCCGGAAGCAAAACGTGAGGTTCCGTCTGTGACCGGTGAAAATGTCCGTTATCTCTGCCCGCAGAGAGTAAAGATCGGAGAGGAGAATGAGACAGTCCGCCTGTTCTTCCGTGTCCTTCATCCGGAATTAGATGTTGTGATCCGTGTAAAGAGCGGAGACAAGGTACTCTCTGAAAAGAAAGCGAAACGTGTAAATCCTGGTGAAATGTGCCATGTGGAAGTAAAGATGGCAGATATCACGGGAGACAACGTAACGGTAGAAGTAGTGAAATAGGAAGGATGGAGACAAGATGGAGAAAGAGATTATCTGTACTGTCTGCCCGATGGGATGCCATATCACTGTGACAGGAGAGGGCGACCGGGTAGATTCTATCACTGGATATACATGCAAACGAGGAGAGGAATACGGAAAGCAGGAATTTGCCCATCCGGTAAGACTTCTCACAAGCACCGTAAAGTTAGAGGGCGCAGACCAGCCGCTTCTTCCGGTCCGCTCTGAGAAGCCGGTTCCGAAGGAACTGCTTGCGGACTGCATGAAGGTATTAAAGGCGGTGGATGTAAAGGCACCGGTGAAGAGATACGATGTGATCGTTGAGAATATCTGCGGCTGCGGTGTAAATATCGTGGCATCCGACAGTGTCGGTTAAGGAAAATTAATTTTATAAGGAAAAGTGAGACGGCTGTACCGGAGAACGAAAAAGTTCTCCGGGCAGCCGTTTTTTCACGGAAGACGTGCCAAAGTCTGTGCCCGAACCTGCACAATACCCTGGTCAGTGGCGCAGGCGGTCACGCCAGGCACGGAATTGGCAGAAACATTTTTAAGGAAGCGCGTTGGTATAATCAAGCCATGTCTTAAAGTATTTTCGGGTAACTGAAAACGGCACGGGACCAAGATCAAGAAGAAAACGGTGGAATTCCTTCGCGGAGAACCGGCTTCCCAGCATTTTTTCCGCTTCCTCCCGCATCTCCATGATCTCCACAAATCCGCCAGCGTACTCCAGGTAGTTGGCGGGATTGTCGATCATGGTCTGCCAGAGTTCAGATACCAGCGCGTTATCCGCGTCAAAGCAGGTGCGGACAAAGGCGGCAGCCTGGTCTTTGGACCAGCCGTCATAGTTGATCCCGATATCTAAAAGAGAGTGAAAACAGAGAGAAAAGGATCGCATGGCGGACTGGTATGCGCTGTCCTCTTTGGAAAGCCCATTGTCGTAGAAATAGGACAGATGTTCCACATAGGTCGCCCATCCCTCATTTGCGCCGGAACAGGTGAGAAGGGAAGCGAGAGGATTTTTTGTATGTTCTCGGAAATAGACCGTCTGGAAGAGATGACCCGGAAAACCTTCATGGGCGAGTGTGGGGTACAGTTCATCAGCTGCGCTTGTGCTGCCGTTATTGATGTAGATCACGTTCTGCGCGGGATCGTCCAGGGGAGCTGTGAGGTAAAACGCAGGGCTTAAGGTATCTTCCAACTGTGCCGGAACATAACGGATCCCGTAATGTCTGCAGGAGTCAGGGAGAGCCGGAAAATCGGCTTCCATCTGGGTCTGAAGATCTGTAAGGATCTCGGCGGGATCGGTGAGACGGAAAGAAACATCAGTTTTTGCCTTTTTCGAAAGAGAAGAGATCGTTTCCAGATCCTTTTCCATCCGTGCTGACAGGGCAGACCGCAATTCTTCTATATTGTGATAGGAGAGTCCGGGACCAGACTTTAAAAGATACTCATAGTACCGCTTTCCGTACCGAAGTCCCGCAAGGCCGCCCTCGTTGATCCCACGCCCCTTTAAAGCTGTGAGCCCATCGATCAGGCGGCGGTAAGCGGGAAGAAACGAATCCCTTACAGCGGCGAGATGGCGGGAACGGAGATCACTTTTCTGCTGTTCTGACAGGGAAATATCCGCGGAAAGGACGTCCAGACGCAGATCGAAGGTCTCCGTGAGAAAATTGTTCTCCGGGTCGATGAGATAACTTCTGCAGGACTCGATGATCCTGTCGATGGAGGCGTCCGATGGTCCAAGTCCGGCGTCCGCCTTCTGCTCCTCAAAGAAGAGAATATCCCCATAGTAGGCATCGAGCTGGGAAAGAAGAGCGAGGTAATCCTCCACATCCTGAAGCGAGTGAAAGGAATACTCCGCAAGAAGGATCGGAAGCTGTGCCTGGATCCCGATGGTGGGCGCGAGAGGCTGCTCGTAGAGCTCAAGCCCCTCCGCCATCAGACCGGTATCGATCATGGCGGCGAGAGAGTCATAGAGGATCTTCTGGTCCGTGGACAGGGAATCTGGGTCAAATTCAGAGAGCTTTTCTTTCAGATCATGAAGTTCATGGTTGTTTTTCATAAGCTCAGAAAGCTTATATGTACCAAGCGCGGCACCTCCGGCATCGATCCCATAATTTTCCGGGTGGAGCAGTGTATAGTGGAGGTCCAGGGTACTGGAGGCTTCCATCTTTTTCTTAAAAAGATCGGTACAGAAGGTTTCAAAATCTGCCTGCAGCTTTAGATTTTCCCCGGAATCGTTGGATCCTGTGGAAGAAAATCCACCGGAGGAAAATTCACCGGAAGAATAAAATTCTCCTGTCTCGTCTGGAAGAGCAGAAAAGATCCGCTCATTTCCACAGGCAGTGAGTGCGTATACCATGAAAACAGCCAGGAACCATTTCGACAAAGGTTGGGCAGTCCTGCGTGCCAGCCGCGCGGACCGTAAGAAAATGTTATTTACCAGACAAAAATCCATAGGCAGAAACCTCCCGGAGAACAGCAGGCAGATCTGAGTCGCAGAGAGCCATTTGGTCCAATATATGAGGAAAAGTGGAAACGCAGAACACGGAAAAACCATGGGGTAACCCAACGTTTTTGAAAAAATTGGAAGAAACAGGTACTTGACATACGGTTAGGGCGAAAAAGTAGAATGGGGTTCATAAAATCAAAGGAGGAGAGATGGATGAGACAGATACTGATAGGAATTACCTGCAATTATCTAGCGGAAGTGCCGGACGCATTTCATGCCGGGATCGGGGCAAAGGAACAGGCATGGCAGCTGATCGCCCAGGACTATCTGGACGCGGTCTGGAGAGCCGGTGGAATCCCGGTGTTAGTTCCGATCGATAAGGACGCGGAACGGGCATGCGGGATCCTGGAAACGATCGACGGGCTGATCATCAGCGGTGGAAACGACGTGAGTCCGTCTCTTTATGGAGAACGGGTGACATGCTGCGGAAGCCTGGATCCGGAACGGGACAGATATGAGATGGAGCTTTTAAAGAAAGCGCTGGAGATGGACATTCCGGTTCTCGGTGTATGCCGGGGGATCCAGATCATGAATGTGTTCTTTGGCGGCACTCTTCATCAGGATGTGGTCACAGACGGACTTTACCCGCACAGCATTCTGACAAACAGGAGAAATGTTCCGGTGCACAGCGTGACAGTAGAGAAGGATACTCTGTTAGGTTCGATCCTCGGACCTGGAAAACATCTTGTAAACTCCCTGCACCATCAGGCGGTGAAAGATCTGGCACCGGCGCTCACGGCTTCCGCAAAGACGGAAGAAGGAATCATAGAGGGAGTGGAGCTGCCTGGAAAGAAATTTGCGGCAGCAGTCCAGTGGCATCCGGAAATGATGTATGACGATGATCTGCAGCAGGGGATCTTCCGGGCGTTCTTAAAAGCCTGTGAAAAATGAGACAGCAGCCGGGATACCGGCAGTAATGGGATGACATAAATGCGTCTGGAAGGAGGAAGTTTTATGTATGAGCAGGAGATTATGGAGATGAAGGATTCTGTGACGGCGATGTTTGAAGACCTGCACCGCCATCCGGAGCGCGGATTCAATGAGATCCGTACATCCGGCATTATCGCGGAATACCTGAAAAAATGCGGACTGTCCGTCACGGAACATGTGGCGATGACAGGAGTGGTTGGAGTCCTGGATTCTGGCAGACCGGGAAAAACACTCATGATCCGCGCGGATATGGACTGTCTGGCGATCAAAGAACTGGCGGACTGCAGCTACAGATCCGAGTATGACGGCAATATGCACGCCTGCGGACATGACGGGCATGTGACGATGCTTTTGGGTGCGGCAGCAGTGCTCGCGAAACATAAAGAAGCTTTCTCCGGAAAAATTAAATTTGTTTTCCAGCCGGCGGAAGAAGAGACGCCGAAGTTTATGAAGGAAGAAGTGAAGGCAGCGGGATATGACGGCGAAGGCGGCGCGGCGTTTATGATCCAGGAAGGCGTCATGGACGGTGTGGACGCGTGTCTGGTGATGCATGTACAGCCATCGGTCCCTACTGGAAAGGTTTTCGTCTCAAAAAAGAATGCCTGCGCGTCCAGCGATGTGTTTAAGATCACGATCCAGGGACACGGAGGACATGGAGCGAGACCTCATGAGGCGGTGGATCCGGTACCGGCAGCGGGAGAACTGATCAGCGCGATCCACATGCTGCCCACAAGAGAGGTGAGCGCGCTGGAGACCTGCGTGTTTTCCATCGGAAAGCTGGAGACACCGGGATCTGTATGGAACGCGGTTGCGGACAGCGTCGTGTTGGAAGGCGGATACCGGACATTTAACCAGAAGGTACGGGAACACCTGACGAAGCGTGTGGAGGAACTGGCGGAGTCCATCGCGAAGGCGAACCGGTGTACCTTAAAATATGAACACATAGAAGGTTATCAGCCGTGCATCAACGATATGAAATTTACAGAGAAGACGGTGGAAGTCTTATCGGAACTTCTGGGCACGGAAAATGTGATCGATACAGAGGAACCGGCGATGACGAGTGAGGATTGCGGCGCATACCTCGCGATGGTTCCGGGAACATTCTTCTGGCTGGGAGTCGGGGATGGAAAAGATTCTCCGGCGCTTCACAACCCATATTTCCATCTTGACCCGGAGGCGCTTCTCACAGGGATCCGGGTACATGTGAACAACGCGGTAAAGATGCTTGAATATTTAAATGCGGAAGGAGTGTAGGCGTATGAAAAAGGAAAAGAAACCTCTGAACTCGATTGCACTGTTGTTTTTCATGATCATCGGCGCGGTGATCCTTACATATCTGATTCCGGCCGGCGCTTATGTGCGGACAGAAATTAACGGAAAAATGGCGGTAGATCCGACGAGCTTCGCGTTTATCGAACGTCATCCGGCAACTCCTTTTGACATTTTCCTTGCGATTCCGGCAGGTATGACAAACAGCGTGAGTCTCCTGATCGCGGCGCTTTTGATCGGCGGCGGCCTTGAGTGCATCCAGGCATCCGGCGCTTTAAATGTCGGAATCTCCCGCGTCATCAAAAAAGTCGGTTTAAGCCGCGGCAACCTGATTCTGGTCTTCCTGTTTTATATCTTTGCCCTGATGGGCGGATTTCTTGGATTTATCGAGGGTTCCATTCCGTTTATCCCGATCGCGATCTCCATTGCAATCGGACTCGGATATGACTCCATCGTGGGAGTAGCGATTGCCATCGTCGGTGCCATCGCAGGATTCTCCTGTGGACCGACAAACCCGTACACCGTCGGTGTTTCTCAGACACTGGCCGGACTTGGAATGTATTCTGGAATCGGTCTCAGAATTGCCTTGTTTATCGTGATCCCGGCGTTATGCCTTTTATATATTCTCCAGTACGCAAAGAAAGTGCAGAAGAACCCGGAGAAGAGCCTGGTTGCAGGAGTGGATGTCTCTGACCTTGCATTTGATGCCAGCGCCTTTGAGTCACAGCCGTTTACCGGGAAACATGCGGTGATCATTCTTGTTTTACTGGGCGGAATCACCTGCTATGTATACGGTGCCATCAACTGGGCATGGAACTTCAACCACCTCGGCGCGATCTTTATCATCACAGGAATCGTCTCCTGTCTCTTATCCGGTCTCGGAATCAACGGGACGGCGGAGACATTTATCAAAGGCGCGTCCAGTATGACAGGTGCCTGCTTTATCATGGGCGTCGCATACGGAATCTCCTGGGTATTCACACAGGCATCGATCCTCGATACGATCGTATATTATTTATCAAGCCCGTTGAGCGGTCTGTCACCGGTGATCTCCATTATTGGAATCCTGATCGTGATCATGCTGATCAACCTGATTATCCCGTCCGGTTCCGGAAAAGCGCTGATCGTCATGCCGATCGTGCTCCCGATCGCGCAGATCGTCGGAATCGAGTCACAGGTAGCGATCCTGGCATATCAGTTTGGTGACAGCTTTACAAACCTCTGTACACCACTTCTCGGAGTTCTGCTCCTGGCACTGAGCTTCGGACGTGTGCCGTTCTCAAAATGGGAGAGATTTATTCTTCCGTTAGTGTGCGGATTGTTTGTGATCTCCTGTGTTGTTCTGGTCGTTGCGATGAATATTGGATATTGTTGATATTGCGAAAATATAAATTCTTTGATAGAATCGAAAGGGGGAGTCCGGGGAAGGACTCCCTTTTTCCGTTTTTTGAAAAGAAAATGAGGAGGAAGCGATATGAAGATCGGTGAACTTGCAAGACTCAACAACGTGACGATCGACACGATCCGGCATTATATTTCAATTGGACTTTTGATCCCCCATAAGAATGGTTCCCAGTATGATTTTTCTCCCAGAGAGGTGGAGAATCTCCAGTATATCCAGAAACTGAAATCCATGCGCTTCCACCTGAAAGAGATCGAGGACATCATGAACCTGAAACGGACATCAAACTGGGTGGAGTCGGAGACCATGAAGCAGTACATTCACATGCTACAGGAAAAGGCCGGGGAACTCGCGGCGGAACAGGTCGCCATCAAGGGAGCGGAAGAGCTGGTCGCGAGAGAACTCCGGGAGTTTGAGGAGGCGGGAAAGCCGAACAGGGAGCGCCAGGGAGTTCCGATCCGTGCGCTGCCGTATCTTGTATGTCCGCACTGTAAAAAGCAGCTGGAAGTGCGGAACGCGACGTTTGCGTATAAGTATCTGTATGAGGGAAAACTCGCCTGCAGCTGCGGATACCAGGCGTCCATAGAAAAGGGGATCCTGATAACGGGGAACCGCTATACCGCGATCTATGACTCGCCGGATGTGAAACGGGAACTTTATCAGACGCTCACGAGTGATTTCCTGAAATGCTATCAGCTGGCATCTGACCAGATTCAGAAAGATCTGGGAGAGCGGGATCTTACCGGAAAAGTGATCCTGGAAAATTTTGTCAATGGATATTTTTATCTGTATACACACCTTCATGAGCTTCCGAAAGATGCACTGTATATCATCATTGATAAATACCCGGAGACGATCTCCATGTACAAAAAACTGATCTCCGCGCTGAATCTGGACCGGGATATCTTATATATCGCGGACGCGTCCATGGACTATCCGCTGGCGGAGCACTGTGTGGATGTCAATGTGGCGTTTTTCAGCTGTATCGAATCGGATTTTTATTTCAAGAGCAATTATTTTGAGAACATGGAGCCGTACATGAAGCCGGACGCGCTGATTACGGGGGTAGATCTCGATATGGATTATCAGGCAAAGTCGAGAAAGCTCTTCATGCAGAAATACCCGGAAGGTTCGCCGGATAAGTTGAAGATTCCGCTGGAGAGGGAGGTGCTGAAGAAACTGGGCTATACAGTGACTGACCGCATGATTGGAAGCGTCTGGGAGACAAAGAACCGGTTTAGTTTCGCCTGCCATCTGCCGAAGGAGGAAATGCGGATCGTATATTTCAAGGCGGAAAGGAATGTTGGGCAAAATTTATAATAAAAGACAGTGATCATGCGATAAAAATTTAACAAATAAAGTAAAAAGTACGCGTTACATAATAAAAATTATCAAAAC
>CAVIYT010000005.1:9690-15749 GCA_963646925.1 Paludibacteraceae bacterium | reverse complement strand
CTATTTTGCACAATAACTAGCAACGAACTTGAAGGGGTTCTGAACAGTTACTCCAGATCTTCAAAAGCTTCCCCTGCATGATCTGCAGAATATGTTCTGGAAATCAATTTTGTAAGATCCACGAATCCCTCACGAACGAGCTTTAATACTGACCGGAAATCATCGGAAGTCGCTCCTCTGGATCCATACATATTTAATTCTTTTCTCTGAACTTCCAGGAAATTAAAGTCCGCGTTGTGTTTCGCAACACCAATCACAACCATCTTGCCGCGGCTTGCAACTGCCTTTACGCAGGCTAAGAATGTAGACGGAGCACCAACTGCTTCTACTGTGGCGTCAAAGCCGTCTCCGTTTGTGATCGTCTGGATAAATTCTTCCAGTTTCTCCGGACTGTCATTGACAAATCCGCCGTCAAGGCCGAAATCCTCGACTGCTTTCTTTACCTTTTCCTCAGCGATATCGGTGATGTAAGCTCTCGCCCCGTAGCTCTTTGCGGCTACGCCTGCGAGAATTCCGATCGCTCCGGCACCGAAGATCAGTACCTTATCGCCAGGCTTTAACTGTGCTCTGGAAACGCCGTGATAGCTGATGCAGAACGGCTCGACAAGAGCTAATTCCTTCGGGTCGATCCCCGCTCCGTCAAACAGTCGCTCCACCGGCATTGTAAAGTAGTCGCTGAACGCGCCTTCTCTCTGTACACCCATGGTCTCGTTGTGGATGCAGGCATTTACAAATCCGCGTCGGCAGGAGTAGCAGGTTCCGCAGTTGAAGTACGGGTTTCCTGTTACTAACATTCCCTTTTTGATTCCATACGAGTTCTCACCGACTTCCACAACTTCTGCCGCGAACTCATGTCCAATGGTTCTTGGATAACTGACGTATGCAGACTGTCCGCGGTAGGAAGCGAGATCGCTTCCGCAGATACCGCCGCAGACCATTTTTAATAACGCCTCTCCCTGTTTCGGGGTTGGAACATCTCTTTCTGCTGTAATAGCTTTCCACGGTTCCGGAATCACAATTGCTCTCATTTTAAGATCACCTCTTACTTAACCTCTGTCATGAACTCATGTTTGAAGCGGAAGCCCCAGCCTTCGCCTTCACGCGGACGGGCAAAACCGTTTTCGATCACCATCGGATTGTCGATGATCGCGTCGATCCAGTCGAAGCTCTCTGCGCCGTACGGGTTTGCAACTGTGCAGAGAAGCGGTACATCGTAGTCTTTGTAGTAGTGCGGAAGTACCGGGATGTTGTAAGCGTTTGCAAGTGCCGCGCTGTCTCTCCATGCCTCTACGCCGCCGAGACGGATCAGATCCGGCTGCCATAAGTCGAGGGCACGTCTTCCAATTAATTCACGGAGCGCAACTGTGGAGTACTCTCTCTCCCCCATTGCAAGACTGATCTTTGTCTTTGCGTGGATCGTTGCGTATCCTTCGAAGTCTGTATTTACTACCGGTTCCTCAAACCAGAAGATTCCGAGATGCTCTACGTTGCTGATCAGCTTGATCGCGGACGGAACATCCATACCCTGGTTTGCATCCATCATGATCTTCATGTTCGGACCGGTTGCTTCTCTTACGAGGTTTAATCTGCGGATATCGCGCTCCATATCCGGGCTGCCGACTTTGATCTTAACTGCGGTAAATCCGCGTTTCTGGTAATTTACTACCTCGTCAACAAGCTCTTCGTCGCTGTAGCTGATCCATCCGCCGCTTCCGTATACCGGGATCGGTTTTCTGTGGCAGCCAAACATGCGGTAGATTGGCTGTCCCATGGTTCTTGCCCATGCGTCCCACATTGCTACGTTTAATGTAGCGAGTGCCCATCTCTGAAGTCCTACGATTCCGAAGTACTCACTCTCGATCTCATAGTCTTTCTGGACCTGCGCGGTCTCATATACATGGTAATCTTTTTCGAGGACGAATTTCTTCATATCTTTTAACGCGCCCTCGATGGCGTTCGGGCTGTAATGGAAGCTTAAAAGATATCCCTGTCCGATCACGCCGCCCTTTGTCTCAACTTCAAGAACGTAGAAAGCGATCTTGCTGATATCGTGTGTAGAATCAGCGATCGGATGGCTTAATTTGCTGACAGCCTGATAGATCCGTATATCTTTGATATATGTATCATTTTCATTCATTTTCGTGTTCCTCCCGTTGTCATTTTGTTTATGTTTGTGTTCTGTGATATATCTATCATCATATTACACTATTTTGTGATATATTTCAATGGCTTTTTGTGAATTTTCACTTGCAATTTGTCACAAAATTATATATTCTTATTACAGCACATTTACCAAAAAGGAGGATTAAAATGGCAGAAGCATTGACAAATCAGGCATACGAATATCTGTACCGGAAGATCGTATCCTGTGAATACCTGCCGGGACAGGAACTTAACGAGAAACAGCTGCTGGAAGAGACTTCCTTCGGAAGGACTCCGCTCCGTGAGGCGCTGCTCATGCTGCAGGCCGAGAATCTTATCGATATTTTTCCGCGAAAAGGAATGCGGATCACTCCTTTTACAGAAAAAAGCATTGATGATCTTTATCAGACCAGAAAGCTGATCGAACCGACCGTCTGTAGGAAATACATCACCATGTATTCCAAGAGCAAATTATTGGAATTTTTAAAACAGTTTGAGCGGGCAGAAAAGGGATCCGACTACGACGAGTTCCAGATCGATACCTCTTTCCACTCCTATCTGATCGGGATCACTGAGAATGATATTCTTATTAATCTGTACCAGTCCGTCATGATCCAGCAGATGAGGCTTGCCGTATATGCCGCTTTAAAAGATGATCAGAACCGTGTCGGAAACCTGGAGCAGCACCGCGCGATCATCGACGCGCTCCTGCGGGAGAACGAGGAAGATGTCCAGGACGCTATCGTTCTGCATATCAATCATTCCCTGATCAAGTCTCTCAAAATGATGAAGTTCGAAGACTAGACTTTATGAAACGCGTCCGCCGCGGCGGTCATTTACATACGCAAGCCATTCTTCCGCGCCTGATCCCAAAAGGCTGTCAGCTCTGGAAACCCCTTATTTTATCTGGGTTTTCAAAGTCTGACAGCCTTTTTATTTTATCTTATCTTCCTATATTATCTTTATAAGATGCTGAATTTTTTGAACGCGTCCGTTGCGCTCATTCCGCCTTCGATGGCAGCGCGGACTTTCTTCTCGCCGGCCGCTTTTTCCAGTGCTTTTTCGATGCACTCTGTCGCGATCTCCTTCGGGATGATCAGGGCACCGTCCATGTCACCGAAGACGATATCGCCGTCATGGATCGTCACCTGTCCGATCTCGATCGTGCAGCGGAAGTCCACCACGTTTGTCCGGATCGAGGAATCCTGTGCCCAGCGGCCTCTCGCGAATACCGGGAAGTTCTGCGCGAGCACCTGCGGAGTGTCTCTCGTGTAGCCGTCGAGAACCGCGCCCACAGCTCCTCTCGTTCTGGCTGTCGCCGTGAGAAGTTCTCCCCAGAGCGCGCTGTTTCCGGCGCCGGTGGCAACATAGATCTCGTCCTCTTTTAACTGATCCAGCGCCTCAGTCAGAAGTCCGAATGGTTTTTTCTGGGCTTCATATACATTATGTTCCAGGATCGTACACGCTCTTCCGGCCAGCTTCATGTCATCCTTTAACGGCATGATCTCCGGCGGCAGGAACTGATGATTGTAACCCATCGTATCCAGAATATCGCCTACTACCGGAGTGTAAAGTTTCTCTTTCATGAGCCCAAAAAGCTCTTTGTCATCGTTCCACATACTCATTGTGCATTTTCTCCTTTATTTTTAATATATTATTTGTATTATAGTGCAACTTGTGATATAATTCAATCATTAAAATTAGCATTGTGATATATCTATGATTCTATCAACCTTATCTGCACAGGAGAATGGCTATGATTATTACAAAATTTGAGACATGGTGGGTAACCCGCGACAAGTGTCTGTTCGATGAAAAGCGCCAGGGCGGCGCAAAGATGGGCTGGGATGTTTTCGCGATCAAACTGACAGCCGATGATGGAACCGAGGGAATCGCGACCTGTATGGCGGCCCGCAGCGGCGGCGTTACAGAGAGCTATCTGCATGACAGCATCGCTCCGATCCTTCTCGGACGCGATCCTCATGACCACGAGGCGATCTTCTATGAATTATGGAATGTAGACCGCCATGAAGCGTTCTTCCCGGTATTCCTTCCAGGTCCGGTGGATGTCGCTCTCTGGGATATGTGCGCGAAGGCGGCTGGTCTTCCGCTCTACAAGTACATCGGTGCCTACCGCACAAAGCTTCCGGTATACGCCAGCGGAAACTTCCACGCTACGGTCCAGGAATACGTCGACGAAGCTCTCTATTATAAGAGCAAAGGAATTTTAGGATACAAAGCTCATCCAGGCGGACCTGTAGAGTTCGATATGAAGGTCCACGAGGCTGTCCGTGAGGCCGTAGGACTGGATTACACGCTGATGAGCGATCCGGTGGGCGAATATACCATCGATGAAGCAGTGCGCGTCGCAAGACAGTTAGAGCGCCTTGGATATGAATGGTTCGAGGAGCCATTCCGCGACTTTGAGCTTTATAAGTACACGGAACTCTGCAAGACAGTGGATATTCCGATCGCCGCGACAGAGACGACCCGTGGATGCCACTGGGGAGTTGCCCAGAGTGTTGCCCAGCATGCCGCTGATATCGTCCGCGCGGATGTGAGCTGGAAAGACGGCGTCACCGGCACATTAAAGATCGCCCATATGGCTGACAGCTTCGGATTGAACTGTGAGATCCACACGACGACCATGAACTACATGGATCTCGCCAATGTCCATGTAAGCTGCAGCATCAGAAACTGCAAATATTTCGAGTACTTTGTTCCGGAGGACAACTACAGACTTCCGATGAAGGGCGATCTTCCGATCAAGGACGGATATATCTATGTTCCGGACAAGCCAGGCGTCGGTGCCGAGTTTGACTGGGATCTGATCAATGAAAACTGCCACAGCTATCGCTGCCAGACTTTATAATTACTGATTTTTTTAGGAGGCATTATCATGAAAGAATTAGAAGGACGCGTCGGCATCGTTACCGGCGGAAGCAGTGGAATCGGATACGCGATCGCGAATGTACTTGCTGAAAACGGCGCGACAGTTTATGTTATCAGCCGTACTGGAAGAGTCAAAGACGGAATCGAGCCCTCCTCCCCGGGTGTCATCCACCTGAAAGGCGATGTTACTGATTATGACGGAATGAAGAAGATCGTGGATGAGATCGCTACAAAGAATGGTCTCGACTTCCTTGTAAACAACGCAGGAATCACGAAGAAAGCCCGCGCGGAAGTATTCCCGATGGAAGACTTTAAGAAGATCATAGATGTGGACGTGACAAGCCTGTTCGCGCTGAGCCAGATCTGCTATCCGTACTTAAAGGAGAGCAAACATAAAGGCCGCATCATCAATATCAGCAGCATGGCAGCTCATCTCGGCTTCTCCGAGGTCGTTCCGTACTGTGTCAGCAAGTCCGCAGTATGCGGTCTGACCCGCGGTCTCGCAATCGAGTGGGCAAACGACAATATGTGCGTCAACAGCATCGCTCCGGGCTGGTTCCCGAGTGAGCTGAGCAAGCAGGTCATGACTCCGGAGAGAAAGGCAGCGATCCTCGCGAGAATGCCGGTTCACGCATTCGGTGACACGAGAGACCTGGGCGCTATGGCGAAGTTCCTGATCAGTGACGGTGCTACATATATCACAGGGCAGGATTTCGCGGTTGACGGCGGTGCGCTGGCTTATGGATATTAATTCTGATCTGTGAACGATTAAAATTTTAATAGCAGGACTTTTTGTGGGAGTATGTTTCTATCTACTTGTTCCCATGAAAAGTCCTGTTTTTGTCTTCTTTTGTTTTTCCTCTCTTTGCTGCATTTTCGAATTCGATACATCAAATATCTTTTATCCTCATTTTTATTTTTTCACCAAAAGGAAAAAGCCCATGGTCATTTTTTCGAGTAATCTGACCACAGACTTTTTTAGGGGATGTATAGTATAGTTTTTATGAAATACCTTTTTTATATAT
>CAVIYT010000005.1:0-9680 GCA_963646925.1 Paludibacteraceae bacterium | reverse complement strand
TATAGCCCAGCTTACATGAATCTGGAAACTGCCTTGCGGATCTGCGGGCCTGCGATGATCGCGATAATGATCTTTGCAGTGTCGCCCGGAAGATACGGGATAACGCCGACGCCAAGTCCTGCTGTGAAGCTCATTCCGAGCTGTCCTGCAAGCCATGCGGTTCCGAAGGCGTAGCAGACTGCCATGCCGATGATCATTCCGATCACGTGCATATAGATCTTTGCCGGGAACTTCTCAACGAAGAAACCTGCGATTGCTGCTAAGAAGACAAAGCCGATAAGGTAGCCGCCGGTCGGTCCGAGAAGCTTGCCGACACCGCCGGTAAAACCGGAGAATACCGGAAGTCCTACCATTCCGAGGAGCAGGTATAAAACGTAGCTCGCTACGGAAAGCTTCATTCCGAGAATATATGCCATAAAGAAGATCACAAGGTTTGTCAAACTGATCGGTACCGGGCTTACCGGAATCGGAAGCGCCATCGGTGCCAGGATACAGGTGATCGCTGTCATAAGGGCTGTCACCGTCATCTGCGCGGTAGACATGTGTTTTGCTACTGTCTTTTCCATGTTTGTTTTCCTCCCAACATCCATCGTTTCTGCTGCCGGAATTCAGACCGCGGATCTGAATCGTTCCAATTCCGTATTCCGGTACGTATCTCTCTGGATGGAATTTCGTCTGTCTGATTCTTTTCCTATCATACGCATGTTTTCCTCGTTTGTCAACCCATTTTTGTTGTATGGTTTACATTTTGTTTTTTCCTGTTTTTTAGGATGTATTTCCGCCCGGAAAGTGGTATACTGGATAAAATTCTCAAAATAAATTAGAAGGTATCTTATGACTACATTGTTTACTCACGGCAACCTCGTCGATGTCCTCAACGAGACCGTTTTAAAAGATTCCTGGATCCTCGCAGAAAACGGCACGATCAAGGAGATCGGCGTCGCTGGACAGCCGGCACCGGATGTCTCCGCTGATTCTGACATCAAGGTGGTTGACCTCGCTGGAAAGACGGTTCTCCCGGGTCTCTTCAACTGCTATGTACATATGTGTTCCGATGCCGGAAACGGAGTCCGCGCGAGAATTTCCGACGCAGCAACGACTGTCCGCGCCTTAAAGGACTTAAAGACTCTCGTAAACTCCGGAATCACCTACGTCCGCGACGCGGGCGCTCCGAATTTTATCGATATCGATCTTCATGAAGCCCAGAAAAAGGGTGATATTCTTGCCCCGGAAATGCAGACATCCGGCCGCTGCATCTGCATGACAGGCGGACACGGATATTTTAACGGCCGTGAAGCCGACGGTCCGGACGAGTGCCGTAAGGCTGCCAGAGAGCAGTTAAAGGCCGGTGCTGAGTGGATCAAGGTCATGGCTACCGGCGGTGTTATGACAAAGGGCGTGGAACCGGGTTCCCCGCAGCTCACCGAGGAGGAGCTCCGCGCAGCCATCGAGGAAGCCCACAAGGCGGGCGCGCGCTCCTTCACCCACGCGCAGGGCATGGAAGGCATCAAAAACGCCCTGAGAGCCGGCGTGGACTCCATCGAGCACGGTTTCTTTATGGATGACTGGTGCTTTGATTTCATGAAAGAACATGACGTATTCTTCGTTCCGACTCTCGCCGCTCCGTACTGGATCAAGTTCTACGGAACTGACGCGGGTATCCCGGATTTCATGGTCCGCAAGGTTGAAAATACCATCGAGGCCCACAAAGATACCTTCCGCCGTGCCCATGCCGCAGGCGTAAAGATCGCCCTCGGTACGGACGCCGGAACACCGTTCAATAAGTTCGACAAGAGCTTATTTGAGTGCGTTCTCATGGTAGAAAACGGAATGACTCCGATGGAGGCGATTCAGTGCGGTACGATCAACGCGGCGGAGCTTCTTCGTGTGAAAGATACCCACGGTTCCATCACCGTCGGAAAGAGAGCGAACCTCTCGATCTTCGAGGGCGATCCGTTGAGCGATATCCATGCGCTGCTTGACTGCGCTATGACCGTTATCGGCGGGGAAGTTGTATTCCAGAAGTAATACTTCTATACTAGAATTTCTTACTACAAAAATACTCCGCAGTGCAGTTCTTTCTGTACTGCGGATTTTACACAGGAGATTTTTTATTATGGCAGCAGAAAATGATCTCGGCCGTGACGACATAAAGAAGCTCGTCATCCGGATCGCAGTTCCAAGTATGCTGGCACAGTTTGTCAGCGTCCTCTACAGTATCGTAGACCGCATGTACATCGGAAATATCCCAGGTTACGGCGATATGGCGTTAGCGGGAGCCGGTGTCTGCGGTCCTGTGGTAACCATGGTCGGCTCCGTCGCGTTTCTCGTGGGAATCGGCGGCGCCCCGCTTATGAGCATGAAGATGGGGCAGGGCGACAAAAAGGCCGCCGAGCGGATCCTCGCCAACTGTTTCCTCATGCTGGCGGTGTGTTCCATCCTCATGGTGGCCTGCATTTACCCGGTCCGCATCCCAATGCTGCGGTATTTCGGCGCCAGCGACACCACACTTCCCTACGCGAACGCCTATTTTTCCATCTATCTGACCGGAACCGTATTCGCCCTGATGTCCACGGGCATGAACCAGTTTATTATCTGCCAGGGCTTCGCGAAGACCGGCATGTACTCTGTCATCATCGGCGCGGTGCTGAATATCGTCCTTGACCCGGTATTTATCTTCGGTCTCCACATGGGCGTCTCCGGTGCCGCCGCAGCGACGGTCATCTCCCAGATGGCGAGCTGTGCCTTCGTCTTAAAGACGCTGTTCGGAAAGACCGTGCCGGTGCGCATTACCTTCGGCGGCTACAGCTGGCGGCTGATGCGCAGAGTCCTCACCATCGGGTTTACCCCGTTTATCATCATCGCCATGGACAATATCATGATCATCACCATGAACGCGATCCTGCAGAAATACGGCGGCGCGGAGCGCGGAGACCTTCTGATCACCTGTGCGACCATCGCCCAGAGCTTTATGCTCGTTGTCACCATGCCTCTCGGCGGCATCACCAGCGGAACCCAGGCGGTCCTCGCCTACAACTTCGGTGCCGGAAAGACTGACCGGATAAAAGGCGCTCAGAAATATATCTTTATCCTGGCAGCGACGTACACCACGTTATTATTTGTCCTTGCGCGCACCGTCGACAGCCTGTTTGTCCGCCTCTTTACCGCAGACCCGACAGTTGCCGCTGAGGCGCTCCGGGCGATCCATATCTTCACCCTGGCGATCATCCCGCTGGCATTCCAGTATGAGTTCGTCGACGGTTTCACAGGCCTTGGACAGGTTCAGCTTGCGCTTCCTCTCTCTTTCTTCCGAAAAGGCGTATATTTCCTCTCGCTGTTCCTGCTCCCCGCAATGTTCGGAGCCGAAGCGGCATTCTATGCCGAGCCGATCTCCGATATCCTGGGTCCCATCGTTGCCGGGACCGCGTACATCCTCTGCATGGACAAGATCCTGGCGAAAGCTGGGCAGCATGAATAAAGTATATAAAAAAAGCATAGATACCGCTGACTACGGTCATTTCTGATCATTTTCAGCGGAATCTATGCTCTTAATTTTTATTCCGTATAGACCTGGGACAGTTTCCGCACTCACGCGGCTGCCGTCCCGGGTTCCATTTTTCTTATAAGATTAGTCGTCGTTCTCTTCACTCTCAGTAAGTGTGAATGTGAATCTCTTTCTAGCCATCTCATCGCTCTCAAGGTACTCGTCGTAAGTTGTGATCTTATCGATCAGCTGACCGTTGACGATCTCCATGATACGGTTTGCGGTGGTCTCTACGACCTGATGGTCACGGGAGGAGAAGATCATAACGCCCGGGAACTTCTTCATTCCGTTGTTCAGGGCTGTGATGGACTCCATGTCCAGATGGTCAGTCGGCTCATCGAACATCAGCACGTTTGCGCCGGAGATCATCATCTTGGAGAGCATGCAGCGCACTTTCTCACCACCGGAGAGAACTTTTACTTTCTTCACGCCGTCTTCACCGGCAAACAGCATTCTTCCGAGGAATCCGCGGACATATGTTACATCCTTTTCCGGGGAGTACTGGGTCAGCCAGTCTACGATCGTGTCATCGTTGTTGAACTCGGCGCTGTTGTCCTTCGGGAAGTACGCCTGAGTTGTTGTAAGACCCCATTTGTAGCTTCCGGAATCCGGCTCCATCTCGCCGGAGAGGATCTTGAAGAGTGTTGTCTTCGCGAGCTCGTTCGGTCCAACAAGGGCAACCTTGTCTTCTCTTCCAAGTGTGAAGGAGATATTGTCGAGAACCTTTACGCCGTCGATAGTCTTTGTAAGTCCCTCAACGGAGAGAACTTCGTTTCCGATCTCACGGAACGGGCGGAAGTCGATGTACGGATATTTTCTGCTGGACGGACGGATCTCGTCAAGCTCGATCTTCTCTAAGGCACGTTTTCTGGATGTCGCCTGCTTGGACTTGGAAGCGTTGGCGGAGAATCTCTGGATGAATTCCTGTAACTCTTTGATCTTCTCCTCTTTCTTTCTGTTTGCTTCCTTCATCTGCTTGATCATTAACTGGCTGGACTCAAACCAGAAATCGTAGTTTCCGGCATAGAGCTGAATCTTGCCGTAGTCGATATCGGCGATCTGTGTGCAGACTTTGTTTAAGAAATAACGGTCATGGGATACCACAATAACGGTATTCTCGAAGTTGATCAGGAACTCTTCTAACCATGCGATCGCGTCGAGGTCTAAGTGGTTGGTCGGCTCGTCGAGGAGCAGGATATCCGGGTTTCCGAATAATGCCTGCGCGAGGAGGACTTTAACCTTCTGCGGTCCGAGGAGGTCTTTCATTGTTTTGTAGTGGAGGTCTGTCTCGATGCCGAGACCGTTTAACAGGTTCTCAGCGTCAGACTCTGCTTCCCATCCGTTCATGGTCGCGAACTCGCCCTCGAGCTCTGCAGCCTTGATTCCGTCCTCATCTGTGAACTCTTCTTTCATGTAAATCGCGTCTTTTTCTTTCATGATGTCATAAAGACGCTTGTTGCCCATGATAACGGTATCAAGAACGGTGTACTCGTCGTATTTAAAGTGGTCCTGCTGTAAGAAGGAAAGACGCTGGCCCGGAGTGATCGCAACTTCACCGTTTGTCGGCTCGAGCTGACCGGATAAGATCTTTAAGAATGTGGACTTTCCGGCACCGTTGGCACCGATGAGACCATAACAGTTTCCTTCTGTGAATTTAATGTTTAC
Source organism: Paludibacteraceae bacterium (assembly GCA_963646925.1). Lineage (GTDB taxonomy): Bacteria > Bacillota > Clostridia > Lachnospirales > Lachnospiraceae > Pilosibacter. The sequence continues at coordinate 4,471 of CAVIYT010000005.1, read as the reverse complement.
ATCTTCAAATAAAGCTTTTTTACCGACACGGAGTGTCACATTATTTGCACTAATCATTTTCTAAATCTCCTTTTAACTGACAAGGGGTACCTGTAAAATGCGCCTTAGCGCATCCCCCGCGCCTGGCACAAGCAGCCTGCCTCGGATCTGTGTCCGGGCAAAATTTAAAATCCATTCCAAATCGGCTTCGCCGATGGGATTTTTGCCTTCCCGCCCATATTTTATCGCGGTCAGCGCAGCAAGTGCGCAGATCTACCGGGCAGTTATCAAAGTCTTTTCTATTCTATTAAAGAACACGTTTTTTTGCAAGGCTTTTCATGAAAAAAAGCCCATTTTTCAAGGAAAATCTTGTTCTTTATCTTCTCACCAGCCTCAAATTGCGCCATGCCCCTTTTTTACATCGGGTACAGACACTTGCAGCGATCTGTAATTTTTACCTGACGCACCTTTGAAACCTGCCGCCGACAATTTTTCTGGACACACGACGACAAAAAACTGCCGCTCCAAGCATAACTCGGAACGGCAGTTCTTTTAGTTTCTCTTCTATTCGAATTAGAGTTTAACTACGTTAACAGCGCGAAGCTTCTTGCTGTTCTTCGGATCCTGCTCTGTATCGAAAGTAACCTTCTGGCCCTCTTCAAGAGTCTTGAAGCCTTCGCCTACGATTGCGGAGAAGTGTACGAATACGTCGTCGCCGCCGTTATCGTTGGAGATGAATCCGTAGCCTTTCTCAGAATTGAACCACTTAACTGTACCGTTGTTCATTTTGGTACCTCCATAAAAAATTGAATTTTTCCGTACTCAGACTATTGGAAATCCCCACACATCGCTGTTGGTCTATAATTTCAAAAAACTCACATGCTTTTGTAATTCATCGTATCGCGCAAATGACTTACAAAAACATGTGAGTTCAATAGTGCATCGGAATTAGCTTAACAATATCACAATTCTCGCCTTGTGTCAATCAGATTTCCAAGAAACGGGCGGTTTGTTTTACCCTTACAAACCGCCCGTTTTCCCTTATTTTACGGCATTGTACCGCCTGCCGCATACATCTGTTTTTATCGACAAAAGCCGACTTTTCTGATCGGTTTTTCTGACGCTGTTTTTGCGTTTTTTGACCTGTTTTTCAGGAATTAAAAACGCTCTTTTCGCGTCATTCCGTCCTCCGGAATTTATCCCGAAAATTCATTTTTTGATTCTGCAGAAAATGTCTTTTCCCGGTGAAAATATGCCGGCAGCCGATAGCATTTTCCTGATATGATCCTGTTAGAACCGTCCGAACGTATCAACCAGCCATGACAGATGATTGATATGATCCTGGTTCAGCTCGCCCGGTTTCATTCTCCATCTCCAGTTGTTTCCAACGGTTCCCGGAGTGTTCATACGTGCCCAGTTATCGAGTTTTAAGATATCCTGCGCCTGGAAGATCACAACGCTGGCTACAGACGCGTAAGCGGTCTTTAAGACCTTGTCTACGACCTCATGCTGATGGGAAACACCCATGTAGTCCGCGATGTACTGTAACTCCCACCACTGACGCGCCTCCGGCTTAAAGTATCCTACAAGAGTCTCATTATCGTGGGTTCCACCGTAAACGACGGAATTCGGGGAATACATGTGCGGCAGATGCTCATTGAAGCGGTCTCCGCTGAAGGCGAACTCGATGATCTTCATTCCCGGATATCCCGTCTCCTCGAGAAGTTCCTTGACCTCCGGAACGAAGATTCCAAGGTCCTCCGCGATGATCTTCGTGTCACCGATGACCATGTTGATGGCGTCTGTGAGCTTCTTGCCCGGTCCCTTTAACCACTCGCCGGTCTTTCCGTCCTCGGAACCTGCCGGGATCGCATAGTACTGGGTCACACCGATAAAGTGGTCGATGCGGACCACATCATACAGGCGTGCAGACGCTTTCATACGCTCTTTCCACCACGAGAAGTCCGTCTTTTCCTGGACATCCCAGCGGTAAAGCGGATTGCCCCAGAGCTGTCCCGTCTCACTGAAAGCGTCCGGCGGAACTCCGGCAACCTTGATCGGGGTCAGGTTCTCCTCATCTAAGAGGAACAGTTCCGGATGAGTCCACACATCCGCGCTGTCAAGAGCCACATAGATCGGGATATCGCCGATGATGGAGATTCCCTGCTCATTCGCGTAAGCACGGAGTCTTCCCCACTGCTGATAGAATTTATACTGTAAGAACTTCCAGAAATCGATCTCGTCCTTCAATTCCTCGCGGTAGGACTCCACTGCCTCTTTCTTCCGGAACCGGATATCTTCCGGCCATGCCAGCCATTCTTTATTATCAAAATGGAACTTTAACGCCATATAGAATGCGTAATCGTTCAGCCAGAACCAGCTGTCCATACAGAACTTCTCATAGCCCTGCTCCTCGCGGTACTCGCTTCTCGCGTACGCCTTTTTTAGCAGCGGGAACCGGTACCAGAACACCGCGTCATACGCCACCTGGGTCGGGTTGTCTCCCCAGTAACAGGCGTTGATCTCGTCCTGTGTGAGAAGTCCCTCTTTTACCAGTGTGTCCAGATCGATAAAGTACGGATTTCCCGCGAATGCGGAAAATGACTGGTATGGGCTGTCCCCGTAGCTTGTCGGTCCCACCGGCAGAACCTGCCAGTATTTCTGTCTTGCTTTTTTCAAAAAGTCCACGAACTCATAAGCCGCACTGCCAAATGTACCGATTCCGTACGGTGACGGTAAACTTGACACCGGCATTAAAATTCCGGCTCCGCGCTCCAGCATTGTCTTCATATGTGCATCCCCTTTTTACCCGCAGCTTCCCGCCGGTTTCATTTTTTCATATATAACGGCTCACAGCCCGGCACATTTTATGCGCAGGGCTGTTGCAGTCTCCTCGCATCTGATAGAATTTCCGCAGATACGATTCTCATTCAATTAACGATTTCTCTTAATTTTCTCGTCGTTCTCAAGGACTTTCTTCGCGATCATAATGAAGTGAAGCTTGAAGTTATCCTCGGTATCGTTTACGTCAAGTCCGGTATTGATGCGGACCATATTTAAACTTGTCTTTACATCATCCTCAGACATTCCGAGCTGTCTTGCGGTCTCAGCGATGTCCTCTTTGCATTTGTAGTATTTTGCGAGAACGCGCTTCTCAGTCTCACCGAGCTGCTTTAATACAGTTCTGGTAAGGCGGTCGCCAAAGTTAACAACCATCTGGTTGATACTGCTGTAGATCTCCATGCCCATGTACTCAAGGATCACACGGTCTTTTTTGAAGATCTCGCCGGCTTTTACCGCATCCTGTGCGTTGCTGTATGTATGTTTGATGCCCTTGATTCCGCTCTCGATGGTACCGATGCCGACACGGATCTTTCTGTCGGATTCGATCTTCTCAACTTCCTGAAGAGCAGTATCTTTGATCTGCGGGATCAGTTCACGCATTGCGGATTTATCCTTCATGATCAGGATCACGCAAGCGCCGCTGTCGCAGGTAATGATCTGCTTTCCGCCGATCTTCTTGTTGATATCGGAAAGGGCGATGATCGCATTTGCCGCATCTGTGAGTTTCTCACGGTCTTCTGTTTTTACATTCATATCAGACGGATACTGGAAAGATACCGCCATAAAGGTGTCCATATCCACGTCGAATCCAAGCTGTCTTCCAAACTGTTTTACCAGGTCCTCGTCCTCGTAGTATCCGATTACGATGTCGTTAAAATAAGCTGATAATGTGATATCTGTCGTGTTCTTGTTCATGAAATACACCCCTCATTTCTATATATTCGCCGCCGCTCTTTCTGTCCTTTCACCGGATCCGTATGTGGCGGACAATGTCTTCCGGGAAAGCTTAATTATAAGAAAAATCTTCGTATTTGTCAAGATGTCTGACAATATTTCTCAACAGCATTATGACTTTTTGCAATTTCAAGCGGTTTCAGCATTAAAACCAGCTCTCAAAACGATTTCCCATGGTATTTTTCTCGTTCTAGATACTTTTAGTTTACATAACTTTCCCGCAAAAAATCGTCCACTGTTGTCTTTCTACAATCAGCTTAACATTTCTCCGATTTTTTCTAATGTATCCGCCTCATAATCCACATGCGCCCCGGCTGTATTCTCCTGGTGGTGCGGATTGTACCACAGCGTGTCGATTCCCACGTTGTTTCCGCCGCGGATATCGGAAGTCAGGGAATCGCCGATGATCAGCATGTTCTCCACATCGTTTCTTCCCATCTTTTTAAAGCAGTAATCAAAGTACTCCTGCTGCGGCTTCTGGAAACCAGACTCCTCGGAAACGTAGATTCCCTTAAACAGCTTGTCCAGGCCTGCTGCCGCAAGGCGTTTATACTGGGTTTCAGCCACACCGTTTGTGACGATATGGAGCTCGTAGCGGTCCTTTAGACCGTTAAGAAGGTCCATAACTCCGTCTAAAAGGAACGCGCTCTCATTTAATGTCTGGCGGTACAGTCCGTCGACCTCCGCGCCGTTT
>CAVIYT010000004.1:0-25855 GCA_963646925.1 Paludibacteraceae bacterium | reverse complement strand
CTTACGGAGAAGAGAACGATCCATGTTGCCCGTGCGACAGTTCTCTTTATCGCGGTGATCGCTGTATTCTTAGCGGGAAATCCGGACAGCTCCGTATTCGGAATCGTGTCCTTCGCCTGGGCAGGATTCGGCGCCGTATTTGGACCGGTGGTCCTCGCTGCATTATTCTGGAAGCGCTCCAACAGAAACGGCGCTCTTGCCGGCATGATCGCGGGCGGAGTCATGGTGTTCGTATGGAAATACTGTGTTCGTCCGTTAGGCGGCGCTTGGAATGTGTATGAGCTTCTTCCGGCGTTTATCGTTGCGCTGATCTGCTTAGTCGCTGTCAGCCTTGCGACTGGTGAGCCGTCACAGGAGATCATGGATGAATTTGAGGAAGTAAGAGCAGGAAAGTAGTTGATAGAAGAGTTTCATCAGATCTCAAATGTCGAATATCATAGGAAATGTTGATAGCATGGCAGATGTATGGAAAATGAAATGTTGGAACAGATCGTCGAAATGACAAGAAAAGACTGGAAAATTTAGGCGAAAAGAACTATAATACGCATTAAGAGACCTGACAAGTAGGTTTTTGTCAGGTCTTTTTCCTTATCAAGATATGAAAGAAAAATTTACGGCGGTAGACCATGAAGAAATTACGGCGGGTCTATAGAAAACCGGGACTGAAGCTGCGGATTTCCGGGATACAGCGGTGAATTTTGGGATAAAAGAAAAGGAGATTGTGGATAATGGATGAGTTACAGCAGAAAATTGTGGATTATGTAGAGGCAAACGGCGAGACATACCAGCAGATTGCGCTAGAGATCCATGAGAAGCCGGAGGTCAGCAACTATGAGTTCTTCGCTTCCAAACGCCTTGCGGACCAGATTAAAAGTGTCGGCTTTGAGGTAGAGATGCCGGCGGCAGGTCACAGAACTGGTTTCGTGGCAAGCTATAAGTCCGGAAAACCGGGTCCGGTCATCGTATTCCTCGCGGAGTATGATGCACTCGTGGGTCTCGGACATGGCTGCGGACATAATCTGTTCGGCGCGACATCCTCTCTTGCGGCAGCGGCATTAAAGAGCGTGATCGATGAGGTCGGCGGCGAGGTCCGCCTCTACGGAACGCCTGGTGAGGAAGGCGGAGAGAATGGAAGCGCGAAGGGCAGCTTCGTCCGCGAGGGATATTTTAAGGACGTCGACGCGGCACTTTCCGCACATCCGGGTGTTGGACACCAGCTCACATCAAAGACTTTGGGCTGCGTTCCGATCGACATCGAATTCTGGGGCAAAGCGTCCCACGCGGCTGCGGCACCGGAACAGGGAATCAACGCTCTGGATGCATTGATCCAGACATACAACTCCATCAATGCCCTGCGCCAGCACTTAAGCGATGACGTGCGCATCCACGGAATCATCGTAAACGGCGGACAGGCACCGAACACGGTGCCGGATTACGCGGCGGCGAAATTCTACCTGAGAGCGGCAGCATCCAGCACTTTAAAGGATGTGTACGCAAAGGTTGAGCGTATCGTGGAAGCTTCCGCCATGGCTATGGGTGCAAAGGGCAGCATGAAGCCGTATCAGAACTGGGTAGAGAATATGGTTCCGACTCCGTCCTTCGACGCAGTCTATGAGAAGAACCTGAAGTTGTTCGGCGAGACAGCGAAACCGGCAGGCGACCGCATGATGGGATCCACCGATATCGGAAACGTTTCCCAGGTCGTTCCGGCGATCCAGCCGACGATCAATATCAGCGATGAGCCGATCAAGGGCCACAGCAAAGAGATGGTTGCGGCGGCATGCTCACAGAAGGGACTTGATTCCATTCTTCTCGGCGCGAAGGTACTCGCATTCACAGCCTTGGAACTGATCCGTGAGCCGGAGACATTAAAGAAGATCAAGGAAGAACATGCCTATGAGGTAGAGCATCAGGCAGACTAAGCAGTGAAAAGACAATTACAACTGTGAGTGTACTGAAAAGCTACAGGCAGTTATGAAATAAGAAGAATTAGAATGTGCGCGCTTCCATGGGGGTCTGTGAATGCGCGCACTAATTGTACTGTTGGAAAGCAGAGAAAAGCCGATAACTGCAGAGAATGCAGATCAAAATCAGGGAAGCATTTCGGAAGAAGTACGGGACAGAAAGACAGGAGGAGAAAAATATCATGAAATATCTGATCATCGGTACAGGCGGCACCGGCGGAATTCTTGGGGCTTATATGACAAAGGCGGGAAAGGACGTGACGCTGATCGCGAGAAACGCCCATCTTGCGGCAATGAAGGAACATGGACTTACCGTCCGCCATCTCTGGGACGGAACTGTGGAGACGATCCCGGTCCAGGCGGAAAATATGGAATCTTTTGAGAAAGAAATCGAGACCGCGGGGGAGACAGAAAAGCCGGATGTGATCCTCGTCTGCGTCAAAGGTTATTCCCTGGACAGCACAGTTCCGTTTATCCGGAAGATCGCAAAGAAGACTACCATCGTGATCCCGATCCTCAACATCTACGGCACAGGAAGCCGCCTGCAGGAAAAACTCCCGGGAATCCTCGTGACGGACGGATGCATCTATGTGTCCGCCAATATCGAAGGTCCGGGTGCCCTGGTGCAGCACGGAAAGATCTTGAGAGTCGTATTCGGCGTCCGGGAAAAGAGTGAGTTCCGGGAAGAACTTAAGGAGATCGCGAAGGACTTCAACGACAGCGGAATCTCCGGGGAACTCTCCGAAAATATCCGCCGGGATGCCCTGGAAAAATTCTCCTACGTATCCCCCATCGGCGCTGCCGGTCTCTATTATCATGCCACAGCGGCAGATTTCCAGAGAGAAGGCGAGGAGCGCGAGGCGTTCAAGGCGATGATCCGAGAGATCATGGCATTGGCGGAGGCGATGAGCGTTCCCTTCGAGCGCGACTATGTCCAGGTGAACCTTGAGATCCTGTCCCATCTCGCCCCGGAGTCCACAACTTCCATGCAGAGAGACGTGATGGAGGGAAAACAGTCGGAGATCGACGGACTCGTTTACGAGGTGGTCCGCATGGGCGAGAAATACCATGTTCCGACACCGGTATATAAAAAAATTGCGGATTCTTTAAAATCTATGTAAAACTTTGCGAGGGGCTGTCTTAAACGTTTGTAAGGTCGGTTGTAATCGAAAAGTGTGGGTGCTATATTGAAAACGCAGGTAAGAAACTGCGAAAAACTGGCAGTCCGGTCAAGGAAAAACGGCTGGATCAACACACAAATATGATATGGAGGACACACAGATGTTTAAGAAAAAAAGCAGAGTGATGCTCGCGGCCCTGGCAGCGATGATGGTATGTCAGACGATTCCTGCAATCGCAGGCGCGGCTCCGGACGGAAAGACCCCGGCGGAATCCACTGCTGCGGCAGCGAACGGGGCATACGACGCATGGAAGGAAGAATGGGCGAAAGACGGCGCGGACTGGACACAGGTTTCCCTGACACCGGGCGCAGATGAGACCCAGATGAACTTTGCATGGTATTCAAAGGACGGGGAAGCGGCAGGATTTTGCTTCGGAAAACAGAAAGATCTGGCGGACGCGAAGGACGTGGAGGTGTCTTCCGTACCGGCGCAGACAGGATATCAGTCCAATAAGGTGACAGTCACAGGCCTCGAACCGGACACGACATACTACTACCAGGCTGGCGATAAGGAGATCCGCAAATTCCAGACAAGAAATTCCGACGCGTACAGCTTTATCTTCGTGGGCGACCCGCAGATCGGTTCCTCAAACTCCGAGAAGGCGAAAAAGCCGGAAGATATCGCAAAAGATACCTTTAAGACTGCACAGATCGAGGCGGTATTGAGCGACAGCTTTAACTGGAACAACACTTTAAATCTTGCGGTGGAAAAAGCAGGCAGCAGACCGAGCTTCGTCCTCTCCGCAGGGGACCAGATCCAGACAAACAAGAAGAAGGTAAAAGACGGAACCGTCAGCGAGGTCGAGTACGCAGGATATTTAAGACCGGAAGTTCTGGCTTCCCTGCCGGTTGCGACAACAGTCGGAAACCATGATGCGGATAACGAGAACTACAGCTGGCATTTCAATGTTCCGAACTTAAGCACCCTGGGATCCAACGGAATCGTCGGTGGTGATTATTCCTTCACCTACGGCGATGCCCTGTATCTGATGCTCAACACCCAGGACACCAACGTGGCGGAGCACAGAGACTTCATTGAAAACGCTATCGCTGAGAACCCGGACTGCACATGGAGAATCGTAGCGCTCCATCAGGATATCTACGGATCCGCAGAGCACTCCAACGAGCCGGAGATCACAAACCTCCGTTACGAGCTTGTTCCGATCTTCGAGGACAACGACGTGGATGTAGTCCTGACAGGACATGACCATGCGTACTCCAGAAGTTACCTGTTAAAGGGCGGTGTCAAGACAAACGACTATGATGATGACAGCTTCTCCGCAGAACTTGAAAAAGACCTTGATGTGGGAGACAGCAAAGCTCAGCGCTTTGTTGCACCGGCAAACATCAAACCGGCAACCGCGGACCAGGCTGGACTCGCGTACTTGAACTACTTAAAGGCAGTGATGGATGAGGCTGCGATCGTATCCAGAAAGAGCGACAACCTGAACCCGGAGGGAATCCTTTATCTGACAGCAGGTTCCTCCTCGGGCAGCAAATATTATGACTTAACTCCAAGAAAACAGAGCTACATCGCGAACCGTTGGCAGGAAGATGTTCCGACCTACACGATCGTAAATGTTGACAAACAGTCTGTTACGATCAACACATACCGCACCGACACAAACGAGAAGATCGATGACCAGGTGCGTATCGTAAAGATCAAATAATAAGCAGAAGGGATCGGAAGAATCGTGAAACAGGTCAGAAAAAGGCAGATCGTATTTCTGTTGGCAGCAGTTCTGTTTGGAATCGTTCTGTATTTCCTGAACCGGATCGACCGCACTCCGCTTTATGAAGACCAGGGCCGCAGCTTTGAAAAAGCAGTGGTCCTGGAAGTCATTCAGGACAATGTAGAGGAGAGCGGACAGTATGTGGGGCAGCAGACGGTACGTCTCGTCTTGAAGTCCGGGGATAGAAAAGGACATACGGTGGAGGCGAAAAGTTCCTCCAGTTATTTGTACGGCGCGCACTGTGTGCCGGGAATGAAAGTGATCGCGGCGGTGAATGAGAGCGGCAGTGATCTATATGTGACGGTGTACAGCATTGACCGGAGTGGGAGTCTGGCGCTGATCATTGCCCTGTTTCTCGTGATGATTTGGGCGCTCGGCGGAAAACAGGGGTTAAACTCGGCCCTGGGTCTCATATTTACCTTCGTCTGTATCATCTGGATCTTTATTCCGCTTATTTACCGGGGCTTTTCGCCCATTGCGGCATCGATCCTTGTGGCGGTCCTCACCACCGTGGCGACGATGTACCTGATCGGCGGTCTTACGACAAAAACAGCCGCATCGATTATGGGAACGGTGGCGGGAGTTGCCATATCAGGTATTTTAGCCTTTGTTTTTGGAAAAATGACGACGATAAGCGGATACAATGTGTCGGATATCGAACAGCTGGAATATGTTGCGCAGATGACAGATATAAAGATCGGAGAGCTTCTGTATGCGGGGATCCTGATCTCAGCCCTGGGTGCCATCATGGACGTGTCCATGTCGGTCAGCTCCTCCATTCATGAGATCGCCCTCAGGGCACCGGAATTGGATACAAAAGAACTGTTCCTGTCTGGAGTCCGCGTGGGGCGTGATATGATGGGAACCATGTCAAACACGCTGATCCTGGCGTTCACGGGAACTTCGATCAACACGCTTGTATTTTTATACGCATACGGCTACAGCGCGAACCAGATCGTCAACATGTACTCCATCGGAATTGAGATCATTCAGGGAATTTCAGCGACGATGGGAGTCATTCTGACCGTACCGTTGAGTTCTTATATCAATGCAGTTCTTTTGACATCGAAAAAGTCAAAAGCAGAAATCAAATAATGCGGCAGATCAGACATCTGCCGCATAGAAAAGATTATCGGAACCAGATTCTGTGACTTCAAACCAGAATGTGGTTCCTTTTTCGTTGGAGTCCACACCGTATTTCATATTGTGGGCATTAAGGATCGTGCTGACAATGGAGAGACCGATTCCGGTTCCCATGCGGCGGCCGCTCTGGTGCTGGCTGCGCTGGTAGCGCTCCCAGATGATCTTTTTGTCTTCCTCAGAGATCGGTGTGCCCGGGTTCATGACGGAAAGTCTCACGGTGTGACCGCTTTTTGGTCCCAGAGAGACGGTGATAACATCGCCTTCCGGGGTGTGGTTGATGGCGTTGTAGAGAAGATTCCGGAGCACCTGGCTGAGTTTTAATGGGTCGGCATTTATGAAAACCAATTCTTTGAATGATTCAAAATGTATCTGGATCCCGTAAGTTGAGGCGGATGCCGCGCAGTGAGAGGTCTCAGATTCCGCTAACGCTGTGAAATCAAAGTATTCCGGACGGAGTTTGATGTAGCCGGACTGGAGCTGGGAGTAGTCTAAAATATCATTGACCATCTCACTCATCCGGTTGGACTCCTCGATGATGAGATCCAGGTCCTCATTTCGTGATTTCTCGTCCTTCCAGTGGATATCCCGGACCAGCTCCGCGTAACCGGAGATTACGGAGAGCGGGGAGCGGAGTTCGTGGGAGACGTTGGCGATGACTTCCTTTCGGAGCACATCGATCCTCGCCAGTGCCTGCCCGAGCAGTCCGACCGATTCTGCCAGTTCCCCCAGTTCGTCATGGCGTTTTACTTCAGCGCGGGCGGAGAAATCGTTTGCCGCGAGCCTGTCCACCGTGTGCTTGATCGCGAAGATCGGCTTTGTGAAATATCTGGAACCGACGGCGGCGAGGACAGAGGCGGCAATGGTCAGGACCACCGTGAGGATGATCAGCTGTATCCGGTTGAAAGTAAAGGCGGTATCTGTGCGGATCGTGTTTTCAATCAGAAGGTAGGCATTCTCACCGGCGTAGGTGACCGGGATGCCGATGTGGATACAGATCATATGGTGATCGCTTTTTAACACGTTCTGATAGATCTGCCTCGCCTGGACGTTGGAAAATTCGTCGGAATTTTTGATAAAGTTCCAGATCCCGTATTCCGGCTCATTCTGGACATCGGTGAGAAGATGTCCGTAACTGTAAATATCGGTGAGCTCCCCGGCATCGTCGGCGAGAAAGATCGTTCCGTCGATCATCCGGCTCAAGAACGGCAGCAGGCGGTCATCTTCCGTCAGGTCACGGTTTGTCAGATCACTCATCACCGGCTGGAGCTGTTTTAAGGAGTCGGACAGAGCTGTCTCCGCATAGGTGTGCTCGAAGAAAAAGACCTGGACGAACCACATGCAGACAGCAGTCAGGACGACAAGTCCCATCATCATGCCCCAGAGCTGAAGCATCAGCCCGGGGCGTTTGCGCCTAAACATCCGCCTCCGGGTCAAACTTATACCCGACGCCCCACACCGTCTGGATCATGGAGCGGTACGGACCGAGGCGGTCGCGGACGGCTTTTACATGGGTGTCCACGGTACGCCCGTCGCCGCAGTAGGTGTATCCCCAGACGTCCTGGAGCAGCTTGTCACGCTTTAAGACAGTCCCTGGATTTTTCACGAGTTCCAGGAGAAGGTCGAATTCCTTTGGGGCGAGGATCAGCTCTTTTCCCGCGATGGAGGCGGTCCGGGAGTCCGGATGGACCTCGAGTTCCTTATACTTATAGGTAAGAACAGAATTTTTCTTCCCGTTGCGCTTTAAGACAGCGCCCACCCGTGCCATGAGTTCCTTCGGGCTGAAAGGCTTGGAGACATAATCGTCCACGCCGAGTCCAAACCCTGTGAGTTTATCGTACTCCTCGCTTCTGGCGGTTAACATAATTACCGGAATTTCACTGCTTTTTCGGATCCGCTCCAAAGTTTCAAAACCATCGAGTCCTGGCATCATGACATCCAGGATAACGAGGTCAAAATTTCCATCCTGTAATTTTTCCAGTGCGGCGAGTCCGTCCGCTGCCTCGTCGCATTCGTAATGTTCTACTTCTCCGTATGTGCGCACGAGTTTTCTCAGATGAATATCATCGTCTACAATTAAAAGTTTTGACATCAGTATTGCCCCCTTTTCTACCTTAAGATATATCATAAAATTCCCGTCTGTGAAAGAGTCCTCACAAATTCCTGAAAATTTCCTCACAAAGTGTTCACAATTGACTTTTATATTATTGGCAGTAAACAGCCGAAAAGGCAGAAACTGACAAGGAGAACCAGAGAAGGGAGTATATAGAATCATGAAAAAAAGGAACATCATCCTGTGCACGGCAGCAGGAGTCGTTGTAGTTGCAGCGGCCGTGGGTGTAACCGCGATGAAGGGCTCGTCAGGCGGCGGACAGCAGGGCGGCAATATGGGCATGGGCGGCGGTCCTGGCGGAATGGGCGGCATGCAGCAGGAGAGCCAGAGTACCGTTGTCCGCGCGGAGGAACCGGGGACGGGAAGTATCTACCTGACAACGGAACTGACCGGTACGGTGGAGCCGGATGATGTGGTCCATGTATACGCGAAGGCGTCCGGAGACATCACATCCGTCAATGTGAAGGCGGGAGACACTGTGACAAAGGGACAGGTCCTCTTCACCATCGACACGGAGCAGGTGGCGAACGCGAAGAATACCGTGGATTCCGCTCAGGTAAATCTCCAGAAAGCCCAGAGCGATCTCGCGAGAATGCAGATCCTCTATGACGGCGGGGACCTCTCCGACCAGGAATATGAGCAGTACACAAACGCCGTAAAGACGGCGCAGCTCCAGTACAATTCCGCGAAGACCTCCTATGACCAGCAGGTCAGCTACAGCAGCGTGACAGCGCCGATCTCCGGAAAAGTGGAGAGCTGCAGCGCGGAAGTCTATGACCGGGCAAACATGAACGGGGAACTCTGCGTGATCTCCGGCGAGGGCGAGAAGAAAGTTACATTCTATGTCACACAGAGAATGCTGGAGAACCTTACTGTCGGTGATTCCCTGACAGTAGAAAAGAGCGGAAATACATATAACGCGGTGATCGATGAGATCAATACGATGGTGGATGACGCGACTGGTATGTTCAAGGTGGAAGCGCAGCTCACCGATACAGACAATAACGCGGCGACGGGAAGTACCGTGAAGCTTACCGTAACGACGGGAAAAGCCGAGAATGTCATGACGATTCCGGTGGACGCTGTGTATTACAGCGGCGGAAAAGCCTATGTCTACTTATATGAGGACGGAAAAGCGAAAAAGGCGTCCATCGAAGTCGGAATCAACGATGATGACTATGTGGAAGTCACAGACGGACTTTCCGCGGATGATCTGGTTGTGAGCACATGGAGCAACAACCTGTACGAGGGCGCAGATATCCAATTATCAGGCAGCAGCGAGAGCACAGACAGCCAGAACGCGGGTACGCCAGATGGTCAGGCAGCGCCGAACGCAGAGACAGGAACCCCGGATAATCAGGCAGCGCCAGCCGCAACAGGCCAGAATAACGCAGCAACTCCGGACGGACAAAACGCCCCGGCGGGTGAGCCAAACGCAGATGCCCCGGCAAATGTGGCAGGCGGAGAGACACCGGCTGCAGATAACAGCGCCGCCGGCAGCAGCGCTGCACAGGAGGGCTGATCATGGGACTTACGAGATATGTATTAAAACGTCCGGTCACGACGATCTTAGCCCTGCTCTGCATCCTCGTTTTCGGTATCTCCTCCGTATTTAACGCGACCTTAGAGCAGATGCCGGATACGGATCAGCCGATGCTGATCGTCCGCGCGTCCTACTCCGGCGCGACACCGGAAGACATGGATGAGCTTGTGACAAAACCCATCGAGGACCAGGTCAGCAGGCTGGAAGGTGTGAAGAGCATGTCATCCACCTCCAACGAAGGAAATGCCATGATCATGCTGGAGTATGATTACGACGCGGACATGGATGACGCCTACAACGAACTGACACGTTCCTTAAACAGCATCCGCGGACTCCCGGATGACTGCAGCACCAGCGTCATGGAGATGAATATGAACGGCGGAAACGACATCATGCTCTCCATCTCCCACGACACGCAGGAAGACCTCTACGATTATGTAGACCAGAACATCACACCGGTATTTGAGCAACTTTCCACCGTTGCACAGGTTGAATCCATGGGTGGTTCCTCCGAGTATGTGAAAGTAGAACTGGATCCGGTAAAAATGAAACAGTATAAAGTGACGGTGAACCAGATCACAAGCGCCATGGCATCATCGGACCTCTCCTATCCGTCAGGTTCCGCTGAGTACGGCGATCTTTCCCTCTCCGTCACAACATCCGCAAAGGCCAGCACGCTGGATGCCTTAAAGAAGGTCCCGATCACCACCCAGAGCGGCAAGATCGTGTACCTGGAAGACATCGCCGACGTGTACACCACAGAGGAACAGATGGGCGGTGTGTCCCGCTATAACGGACAGGAGACCATCTCCCTCTCCGTATCAAAGAAACAGGACAGCTCCGCGATGAAGCTTTCCTCCGATGTAAAAGAAGCTGTCGAGTCCCTGGAAGCAGCGGATTCCGGACTTCACATTGAGATCGCCCGTGACAGCGCCGACAGCATCAAATCATCCTTGATGGATGTAGCCCAGACCATGGTCCTGGCGGTCATCATCTCCATGATCATCATCTGGCTTTTCTTCGGTGACATTAAGGCGTCCCTGATCGTCGGAAGTTCCATCCCGACATCCATCCTGGTATCCCTGATTCTGATGACGAGAGTTGGATTCACCTTGAACGTTATCACCATGAGTGCCCTGGTTCTCGGCGTCGGCATGATGGTCGACAACTCCATCGTTGTTCTCGAAAGCTGCTTCAGAGCCATGGATAAGATGGATGAGCGCGGATTTGTGGAATACGCGAAGGCGGCCCTGGAAGGTTCCGGAATTGTTGCCATGTCCGTCCTGGGTTCCACACTCACAACCTGTGTCGTATTCCTCCCGCTGACGACTATCAGCGGCATGAGCGGCCAGATGTTCACACCTCTCGGCTGGACCATCGTATTCTGTATGAGTGCGTCTCTGCTCTCAGCGATCACAGTGGTTCCGCTGACATACATGCTGTATAAGCCGAAGGAGAGGGAAAAGGCACCGCTGTCCGGTCTCATGAAACTGCTTCAGGGCATGTACCGGGAGATCCTTCCGACGGTATTAAAACATAAAGCCATCGTCATGTTAGGATCTGTCGGACTTGTTGTTCTGACCCTGTTCCTTGCAAGCGGCATGCAGAGTGAGCTCATGACCTCTGATGATAACGGTACGATTTCCGTTACGATCACAACAAGACCGGGACTTCTCGATGAGAAGGCGGAAGATATCTTAAACCAGGTGGAATCCATTGTCAGCAGCCATGAGGATGTGGATTCCTACATGCTCCGTTACAACGGCAGCAGCGGTACCGTCAGCGCTTACTTAAAGGATGACCGAAAGATGAGCACCGACGAGATCGTAGAGCAGTGGGAAGACGAGATGGCAGGTCTCGAGAACTGTACCATCGAGGTCGAGGCATCCGCGTCCATGAGCTTCATGGGAAGCAGAAATGACTATGAGGTCATCTTAAACGGCAGTGACTATGACACCGTAAAGGAGACTGCGGATAAGATCGTCGATGAGATGGTTGCCAGGGATGATGTGAAGAACGTCCACTCCGATGTCGAGAACACGGCTCCGGTCGTATCCATCAATGTTGACCAGGTGGCGGCCTCCGCGGAAGGACTCACAGCCGCGTCCATCGGACAGCAGGTAAAGCAGATGCTTGACGGAACCGAGATCGCAACACTGACCATCGACGGAAATGAGGTCAGCGTCAAGGCAGAGTATCCGGACGGAATGTACCGCACGGTTGAGCAGGTAAAGAACATGCTGATCGCAACAGGAAACGGCGGAACCGTAGCGGTATCTGATGTGGCTGACGTTGTGTTCAAGGATAACCCGTCCTCCATCTCCAAGACCGATAAGGCGTACGAGGTTACGATCACGGCGGATTATGTAAACGGAAATGTGAAGAATGTCCTCGACAGCGAGGTCGTTCAACCGAACCTTCCGTCCGGCGTAAGCATCGGTACAAACTCCATGGACCGTATGATGGCGGAGGAGTTCTCAGCCCTGTATCAGGCCATCGCGGTTGCGGTATTCCTGGTATTCGTAGTCATGGCGGCTCAGTTCGAGTCACCGAAGTTCTCCTTCATGGTCATGACGACGATTCCGTTCAGCCTTGTTGGATCCTTCGGACTTCTGAAGCTGACCGGAACCACCATCAGTATGACCACCATCTTAGGATTCCTGATCCTTATCGGTACGGTCGTAAACAACGGTATCCTTTATGTAGATACGGTTAACCAGTACCGGATGACCATGGATCTAAAGACTGCTCTTGTTGAGGCCGGAGCGACACGTCTCCGCCCAATTTTGATGACAAGTTCCACCACGATTCTCTCCATGATCCCGATGGTGCTCTCCACAGGAAGCAGCGCGACGACGACGAAAGGTCTGGCAATCGTAAATATCGGTGGTCTGTCGGCAGGTATTCTTGTAGCGCTGTTTATTCTTCCGGTTTACTACGCGATCATGAATGGCAAGAAGGAGAGAAAAGTGCTGGATATTTGATCCGGGGCTTTTGAAAGAAAAGGGTTATAATAAAGGATCAAATTAAGGTTTAAATTTTAAAGAGTTTATTTTCAAAAAGGCTAAAAAAGATATAAGGTTTTGGGAACACCCTGGGGGAATTTATCCCCAGGGCGGACCTGTATCTGAGGAAAGGAGTTCACATGAAGAAATGGAAGATCTCAGGACTGTTCGCCATGGCGCTCATGGTGAGTACGGCGCCGCTCCAGGCGTTGGCAACCAGCCCGGAATTTGCATATACAGCGGAAAAATGGGCATCTCTCCAGGACAATAAGCTGGAATATGGGGAGATCGCGGACCTGATCCACGAGTACAACACGACAGTCCGCCAGAATGAGCTGGATTATCAGAAATATAAGGGTAAGACCAGCACGGAAATATCAAAGGAATATTATGATTCCGCAAGCGAGGTTTCTGATAGAATCAGCTATCCGGATGATGACAGCGCAAACTACGCGGGTCAGATCTCCCAGGCATTAAACAGTGAGATTTCCGTGGATAACCTGACGGAACAGGGCGACAACAATGTGGATGACGGCGAGATCAAGCGTCTCGGATACGAGCAGGCGGAGAAGAGCCTCGTGCAGCAGGCGCAGAAGCTGATGATCTCCTATTACAGCGGAAAAGCGTCCCTGGATACCTTGGAGGACGCGGTGACCCAGGCGGAGACTACATACACCCAGGTGCAGACGAGAAAATCCGCGGGAATGGCACTGCAGTCGGAGGTCGACAACGCGGCGGAGGCGGTCACAAACGCGAAGGCGTCCCTGCAGTCCGCAAAGAGCAGCTTAGAGCAGACGAGACAGCAGCTTATCATCATGTTAGGCTGGAACTATAATGACTCCGTGGAGATCGGAAGCCTGCCGGATGTGGACACTTCCGTGGTTTCCTCCATCAATGTGACATCGGATATCCAGACAGCCATCGCAAACAACTACAGCATCAAGATCACAGAGCGCAGACTTGCAAACTCCCAGTCGGAGAACAACCGCGCCACCTATACGAACACGCTGACAAATCAGAAAGATACCGTCTCCACAAATGTAAAGAACGCCTACAACAGCCTGGTTCTCGCAAAGGACAGCTATGAGCAGGCGAAGACGAGCTACGAGCTTGCCGAGAAGGAGCGGGCGGCAGCAGAACTGAGACTTTCCGCAGGAACAATCACGAAGAAGACATACGCGAAGCAGGAATCCGCCTGCCTTTCCGCGAAGACTTCTATGGAATCCGCAAAGTTGAGTTTCCTCACCGCGAAGCTCAGCTATGACTGGGCGGTAGCAGGATTAGCGTCAGCGTCATAATTTCCGGTCCGCGGAAAAATATTCCTGCCGCAGTGGAAAAGACGCAGATCGGCATGGAATATGGATCGGAAATAAGTTGATGTGAGGAGATGAAAGAATGAGAACATATAAGAAATGGATGAGTGGTCTGGTGCTTGGAGCGGCAATTCTTGCGGCTGGTGGGAGCGGAACAGCCGGGAAAAGTGTATCGGGTAATATTAGCGGTATAATCTCCAGTGTGATTTCTCCATATGGAATCGTATCATACGCAGCGGAGACCTCTTCAATCGACCTCAGCCAGGTCACAAAAATCGAGTACAGCGGTCTGCGGGAGCTGATCAAGGCGGGTAACTTTTCCTACTTACAGAGCCAGGACAGCCAGAACCGCCAGAGCGCGCCTTACGAGAAGATGCACGAGACATTGAAGGAAGAATACAATTACCTGAAAAAGATGGCGGATTCCTACAAGGACGACGGCGACACGGAGATGCAGGAGTTCTACGAGAACAACGCGAAGAACATCCGTACCTCCATGGCGCAGGTGCAGTCCACGATCAACCGGATGAATTCCGCAAGTCAGGAAAAAACTATGGAGGACATGGCGGATACGCTGACGGCATCGGCGCAGAACCTGATGAACTCCTATAACCAGATGGCAGCCAATGTGGCAGCGATGGAAAAGAGCGTGGAAGCGGCACAGAGCTCCTACGACGCGGCGGTGAAGAAACGGGCAGCGGGACTCATAAAGGACACAGAACTGGAATCTGAGGCCAGCAGCCTGGAACGCCAGAAGAATTCCCTTGCATCCTTGAAGGAGCAGCAGAGTGAACTGAAAGAAAGTCTACTGACACTTCTCGGACTTTCCGGACGCACCAATATTGAGATCGGCATGGTTCCGGATCCGGATCTTGCGGCGATCCGTGCGGTGAACGTGGAAAATGATATCCAGACAGCCATCAGCAACGATTCCACCTGGATCAGCGAGATGAAATCCAAGGTCACCGGAACCGATAATCGGGAACTTCGGAAACAGCGGATCAGCGAGGCAGCCCAGAATGCGGAAATCAGCCTGAGATCCACATACGAAAATCTCCAGAATGCCTTATCCCAATACGAGGCAGCGGAGAGCGCCTACTCCGCCGCAAAACAGGCATGGGATACGGTGCAGAAGAAGCAGGCGGCAGGCATGCTCTCAAAGAATGCCTATCTTTTCGGTGAATCCGCATGGCTCTCCGGTGAGGCGGCGATGAACACAGCGAGATTAAACCTCGTTTCTGCCTACGAGTCCTATGTATGGCAGGTAGCTGGTGTTGAGACCGGCGCGTCCGCAGGCGGCGCAGCCATGTCCGCAGGGGCTTCCGGCGGTGGCGGTGCACCGGCCGGAAGATAAGATCAGAGAAATTTCTTCATACAGTCCCTGAGATTTTCCTCCATCCCGGTGAGCTCATCGGCGATCTCCATGACGGCCTTTGACGCACCGGAATACTGATTTTTATAACCGCATATGGTCTTGATTCCCATATTGCAGCCGTCAGTGACAATACTGGCGGCTTCTTTGTCGCCGCCTTTTGCCATCATGCGCATTTCTGTGGACATCCAGGACCAGGCGGATGCCATTTTTCCAGGTTCTTTTCCTTCTTCCTCCATGGAGTTTAGCGTCTTTTTGATCTTAGCGTCAAGGTTCTGATGTTTCTCAAAACTCTCCGTAATATCATTCCAGAGCTCCTGATCCGACACCATATCCCGGATCTGTTCTAAACTTTCCGCAGCCATTTTGCAGCCGGAATCGCATTCCCTGAGAAGGCTGACTGAGTGTTCTTCCATAGTAATCCATCCTTTCTGATCGGCAGTGATCCCTTTTTGCATGGGTGTGACCTTCAATGCACCTGATATAAAACGGTCTGATACCGATCTGTAAAAAGTATGGGAAAGGCGGAGAAAAAATATGCATGACATGCCTCAAAGCTGCTGTGCAGATTTTAGAGAAGTGCAGATCGGTGAGCGAAATACCGCCGCAGACAGAAAAACTTAAGAAAATGAAAAGCAAAGGACAAAAGGGATCAGTTGAATCCAAAACCTATTTATGTTATGATGTTAACGGTTAAGAACGAATCATGCCGAATATTGGAGGAAAAGTTTGGAAAAGACAGAAGCAGAAAAGATCCTGCGGGAAAAGCTGGAAAACGCGGAGAAGATCCTTGTGGGAATCGGTTCTGAATGGAAGAAAAAAGATGGCGTGGAGGAAGAAGAAATTCTTCATGCCGCGGAAAAGCTAAAGAAATTTCTTGAAGGAAAAGACTATTATATGATCACATCGCTGACGGATGAGGACGCGGCGAGACTCGGCTTTGATGCCGGTCATATGGCAGTTCCTCACAGCGTATCCTTTACGGAAGAGGCGTGGAAGTCCTATACGTTATGGCTTTCCTGTACCCTGAACCGGAACACGGTGCTTCTGGAACTTGGTGAGAACTATAAGGATCCGTCCCTGATCCGCTGGCCTTTTGAGAAGACTACGATGTTGAATAACAAGGCGTATCTGTTCCGGGTTCATAAGATCTTTTCCCAGGTACCGGAAGAGCTTGCCGGAAAATCATGTCCGGTGGCAGAGGTATCATTTAAGTTCATAGAAGAATTTTTAGGTTGAATTCAAGCGGAATGTGAAAAAAGTGGGCTGAGGACGTTCCTGCATATATCAGGACGAACGAAGATGTGAGAACGCTTAGAAAAAACACGCAATACGAAATAAGTACCACAAGGAGGAAATATGGCTGCGATCGCAAATGACTGGTTAGCCCCCATGAGCGGGGAATTCAAAAAGCCGTATTACAAGAAACTGTACGAGACCGTAAAGAGCGAGTACGAGACAAAGGAAGTCTATCCGGCACCAGATGATATCTTCAATGCTTTTGCCTTTACCCCGCTCTCAAAAGTAAAAGTGGTGATCCTCGGACAGGACCCGTACCACGAGCCGGGACAGGCGCACGGACTGAGCTTCTCCGTAAAGCCGTCGGTGGAGATCCCGCCGTCCCTGGTCAATATCTATAAGGAGCTTCACGAGGACTGCGGCTGTTATATCCCGAACAACGGATATTTAAAGAAATGGGCCGATCAGGGCGTTATGCTCTTAAACACAGTCCTGACCGTCCGTGCCCATGCGGCAAATTCCCACAAGAATATCGGCTGGGAGGAGTTCACGGATGCCGCGATCCGCGTCTTAAATGAGCAGGACCGCCCGATGGTGTTCATTCTCTGGGGACGTCCGGCGCAGATGAAAAAGCCGATGCTGACGAACCCGAAACATCTGATCTTGGAATCTCCGCATCCGAGCCCGCTGTCCGCCTATCGCGGATTTTTCGGCAGCAGACCGTTCAGCAAGACGAACAAGTACTTAAAAGAGAACGGAATCGAGCCGATCGACTGGCAGATCGAAGATATCAATTAACAATCCGTTATGAGGTCGATCGTACAGAAAAATGTGCTGCAAGTTCGTTTGCAGAAGTATTTCTGAGCATGATTGGTCACAGGGCGGAGATGTATAATTAAATAAAAAATTTAGGAGTGAATATGAGCAATTTTATCGAATTTCTAAAGATCGTCGTATTCGGTGTCGTAGAAGGTTTCACCGAATGGCTTCCGATCAGCAGTACCGGACACCTGATCCTGGTGGAGAATATCGTCCACTTGAATGTTTCTGATGACTTCATGAACGTGTTCCGTGTCGTGATCCAGCTCGGTGCGATCCTGGCTGTCCTTGTCCTGTATTTCAGACGTCTGAACCCCTTTGATCCGGGAAAGAAACCGGCACAGAAGCGCGCGACATGGCATTTATGGTTTAAAATCATCATCGCCTGCCTCCCGGCTGCGATCATCGGAATTCTTCTCGATGAATTCCTCGATAAGTATCTCTACAACCCATATGTGGTAGCAGCGATGCTCATCATCTACGGCGTCATCTTCATCACCTTTGAGAATCGCAACCAGCACGCGGAGTTCCGTGTAAAGAAAGTATCCAAGATCAGCTATCAGACCGCGTTCTACA
This sequence comes from Paludibacteraceae bacterium, assembly GCA_963646925.1. Lineage (GTDB taxonomy): Bacteria > Bacillota > Clostridia > Lachnospirales > Lachnospiraceae > Pilosibacter. The sequence continues at coordinate 7,858 of CAVIYT010000004.1, read as the reverse complement.
TCGGTCTGTTCCAGCTTCTCGCCCTGATTCCTGGTACATCGAGATCCGGCGCGACGATCCTCGGCGCGATGATGCTCGGCTGCTCCAGAACTGCTGCGTCGGAGTTTACCTTCTTCCTTGGAATTCCGGTCATGTTCGGCGCCAGCCTCTTAAAGATCCTTCACTATGGCCTCGCGTTCTCCGCAATGGAACTCTTCTTCATGGTAGCCGCCATGGTGATCGCCTTCGTTGTTTCCATGTACTCGATCCAGTTTTTACTCGGATACGTCAAGAAACATGACTTCAAATTCTTCGGATACTACCGCATCGTCCTCGGTGTGATCGTCCTGATCTACTTCGGACTGACTGCGATCCTCGCAAAATAAAGAAAAATGAATATTTCCCGGGATCCATCCGGTTTGGCAAAGAATAAAGCGCCTGCCTATGGACCCCGGGATTTTTTTGCGTATCGCGCAAATACCGAAATTGTGATCTCATTTCACAGAACCGTGCATGTTTCATCACACTTTCATCACAATTCACTGGTACACTATGTCATGTAGTTAAGGAGAGGAAAGAAAAAAGAGAAAGTCCTTAAGTACAAAAAGAAACATCGAAAATTTCAACGCAGAAAGGAGATACCTATTATGTATGATGAAAATAAATGGAACGAAGTAAATAATGAAAATGAAAAGAAAAACAGTGAACAGCCGATAAACGCACAGAACAGCCAGAATGCCCAGAACGGAACACAGCAGCCCCAGGGTGAGCACACAGGAAGACAGGTCTACGGAAGACTTGGTTCCGGTACACAGGGTCAGCCGTATAACGGAAATCCGAACGGACAGAACCAGAACGGTTACTACGGCGGACAGCAGCATCAGCAGTATTACGGAAACCAGAACCAGTACACGAACCCGTATCAGCAGTACGATTACTACCAGGGACATGGACAGAATCCGAATGGAAACGGAAACAGCCATCACGCCCCGAAGAAACACTCCTACGCAAAGACAACAGCCCTTGTCACAGCGGCAGCCCTTCTCTTCGGTGTCGTATCCGGCGGAACGATGTACGGAGTGAACCGTGCGGCGAACACCCTGTTCCCGTACCAGAGCACAGAGGCGAGTGCTTCCACCGAGACCATCGGACAGACCACACAGATTCCGGCGGCCAATACCTCCACAACCTCCAGCAATGGAGTCGTTATTGAGGATGTATCCGCAATCGTAGATGCAACACTTCCGTCTGTTGTATCCATCACAAACACCCAGGTCTACCAGAGCAACACCTGGTTCGGTCAGTCACAGACATACGAAGTTCCGAGCAGCGGTTCCGGTATCATCGTCGGACAGAATGATTCCGAGCTCCTGATCGTCACAAACAACCATGTAGTCAGCGATACAGACGGACTTACCGTTACATTCGCGGATGAGAGCACCGCAGACGCAGCCATCAAAGGTACCGATTCCGATACAGACCTTGCGGTGATCGCGGTTCCGCTTGACAGCATCTCTGCTGACACAAAGAGCAAGATCAAAGCAGCGACCCTGGGTGATTCCGATTCCTTAAAGATGGGTCAGGGCGTTATCGCCATTGGCAACGCGCTTGGACTTGGACAGAGCGTAACAGTCGGACATGTAAGCGCATTGAACAGAGAGATCCAGGTCGACAACACAACAAAGACTGTTATCCAGACAGATGCAGCCATCAACCCAGGCAACAGCGGCGGCGCGCTCTTAAACTCCAAAGGTGAGGTCATCGGTATCAACGAAGCAAAATACGCGGACACAAGCGTTGAGGGCATCGGATACGCGATCCCGATCTCCAAAGCAAAAGATATCATTGATGATCTTATGACAAGAACCACAAAGGTTACTGTTGATGAGTCCGAGCAGGGCTACCTTGGAATCCAGTTACAGAATATCGACGAGTCCATGGCAAAGATGTACGGAATGCCGCAGGGTGTCTATGTCTACAAGATCATGGAAGACTCCGCTGCAGCAGGTTCTGACCTTCATGAGAAGGATATCATCACAAAGTTAGACGGCGAGAAGATCTCCAACTACGCAGACCTTGCAAAGCTCCTGACCTACTATAAATCCGGCGATACCGTAACACTGACCGTTCAGTCCCTCGTAGACGGCAGCTATCAGGAGAGAGACGTTCAGGTAACATTAAAGGATCGTCCGGCAGAATCAAACAGTGGAAACAGCCAGAACCAGAGCCAGACTCAGAAACCGGCACAGAGCCAGTCTAAGATCGGCAAATAAATCAGGATCGGCAGTTGATCCGTCAGATAGAACAAAACAAGACCGCCTCCCCGGAGTGATCCGGAAGAGGCGGTCTTGTTTTGTAAGGTATAAAGGTTTATTGAAAGATTTACAGGAAGTTCATGAATGTGGTCAGTACCATGGAGTTGAAGAAGTCAACGAATAAGCTTCCAACCAACGGTACGATGAAGAATGCTCTCGGAGCCGCGCCGTAGCGCTCAACGAGTGCTCTCATGTTTGCCATAGCGTTCGGGGTAGCGCCCATACCGAAACCGCAGAATGCAGTTGTCATGGCAGCCGCCTCGTAGTCACGTCCCATAACGTTGAATACAACGAAGTTCGCGAACAGGAACATAACAACAGTCTGAACAAGCAGGATGACGATCATCGGAAGAGCAAGTGCCGCTAACTGCCAGAGCTTTAAGCTCATCATAGCCATGGACAGGAACAGGTTTAAGGAAAGTCCGCCGAGGGCGTCGATCTCAACCATCGGAAGTTCTTTATGCTGAACATCCCAGATATTACGGATCGCTGCTGCTGCCAGCATAGCGCCGATGTAGGTCGGGAATGTCAAGTGGCATACATCTTTAAAGAATGTGAAAATAAGAGTACCGAGACCGATGGCAACTGCCAAAAACATTGCGGATGTTGTGAATTTCTGACCATCAACGGTCGGCATAACCTCAGCTGCCTCGTTGCCTTCCTCAGCTGCTGTGGATTTTAAGTGAAGTTTTTCAACACGTGCGCGGGCAATCGGGCCGCCCATCATACTTCCGGATACGAGTCCGTATGTAGCTGCCGCAAGAGCAACTGTGGTAGCGCCTACAACGGCGTAATCTGTCTCAAGAAGCGGTCCAAAGGAACCGGATGTTCCGTGTCCGCCAACTAACGGCATGGAACCCATACATAATCCGAGGAGCGGATTCAGTCCAAATGCTGCTGCGAGACCGCTGCCGACTGCGTCCTGTACGATACAGATCGCAATCGAAAGTCCGAGGAACGTAAATACCTGAACGCCGCCTTTCTTTAAGAGACGGAAGCAGGCTGTGAATCCGACGCTGCAGAAGAAGATCGTCATGAAGACGCTCTGTAATGTGGTGTCAAAGGAAAGTTCCAGAATTCCCGCTACGTATAACGCCAGATGAGCAAAGGCGAATACGATACCGCCGGCAACCGGTGCCGGGATGCAGTACTTACTTAAGAATGAAAGTTTGTTGACCATGAGTCGTCCGAGACAATAGACGAGAGCGCCGAGGGCGCAGGCCTGGTACATGTCGAGCTGTAAAGTGATCATAAGATTTACCCCCTCTTATTGTTTGGTTATCGGTTACAATTCCATGTTAAATTCATACTACAAAAAAACTCAAAAAAATACAGGGGGCAGGGTTCAGATAACGTTAAGCAAAAAGACGGTTCTGTTAGAAAGTTTGCACGAAGGTTTTCTGTTGCGGGAAGACTCAATTTGCATTATAATAGGATATACTTCTGTAAAAAACGACAGAAACCGCATGGTTGGGCCAAGGTCCGAATTTATGCGAAAAATATAGAATGTTCAGGGAGAAAAATTTTGGAAGACAACAAAAATAACGGATATGAAAAGATCTGCTGCATGTGCAGGCGGACGGAGAGCCAGACGGGAAAGATGATCACGCTGCCGGGTGGACTGAATGTGTGCCCGGACTGCATGCAGAGATCCTTTGACATGATGATGGGAAGCGGCATGGACTGGACAAAGATGTCCGGAATCTCGCCAGAAATGTTAAAAAATATGTATCTGAATCCGATGGGAAGCGGAAATGGCGCGCAGAAGCCGGAGAATAGCGGGGCGGCTGCAGGAAAGAGGGAAACTGTGGATGGAGCGGCAGGTGCCGGTACACAGGGAGTTTCGAAAGTAGTTGGAGAGTCTGAAGATGCTGGGAATGAAGCTGGTTCAGAAAACTCCGAAAAGCTTAAAACGGTAGAAAATCAGGATTCTGAGGACGGTGCAGCTGAAGCAGCTGGCGTAAATCCGGATGCTGATGCGGACGAAGATGCGGAGCAGACCGTGGAGGACGCGGATGAGACTGAAGACGGCGAAGACTTTGAGTCTGACGGCGAAGAGGTGGAAGGAATTCCTCTTGGAAATATCTTCGGAATCCCGGTAGGTCAGATCGACCTGGGGGCTCTCATGGGACAGGGCCATAAGCGCAAGAAAAAGAAGAAAAAAGTAAAAAAGGAACTGTTTAAGCTCAGCGAGATCCCAGCGCCCCACGCGATCAAGGCACAGCTCGATGAGTATGTGATCGGTCAGGAGCAGGCGAAAAAGGTAATCTCTGTAGCGGTCTATAACCACTATAAGCGTGTATTCTCAAGGACATCCCCGGATGCTGAAAAATACGGAACGGATATCGAGATCGAAAAGTCCAACATCCTGATGATCGGACCCACCGGAAGCGGTAAGACGTATCTCGTAAAGACTCTCGCAAAGCTCCTCGATGTGCCGCTTGCTATCGCGGACGCCACATCCTTAACGGAAGCCGGTTATATTGGTGACGATATCGAGAGTGTTCTTACAAAGCTTCTCGCGGCAGCGGGCGGCGATGTGCAGAAGGCGGAGATGGGCATCGTGTTCATCGATGAGATCGACAAGATCGCGAAGAAAAAATCCACGAACACCCGCGATGTCAGCGGCGAGTCCGTGCAGCAGGAGCTCTTAAAGCTCTTAGAGGGCGCGGACGTGGAAGTCCCGGTTGGAACGGGACAGAAGAATGCAATGACTCCGATGGAGCTGGTCAACACAGACAATATCCTCTTTATCTGCGGCGGCGCGTTCCCGGACCTTGAGAATATTATTAAGGAGCGCCTGACGAACACCACGTTCATCGGCTTCGGCTCCGATCCGAAAGACAAGTATGATAAGGACCCGGATCTCCTCTCAAAGGTTACAAACCAGGACCTCAGAGAGTTCGGCATGATCCCGGAGTTCTTGGGAAGACTTCCGGTGACCGTGACACTTCAGGGACTCACGAAGGATTTCCTTGTGCGGATTTTGAAAGAGCCGAAGAACGCGATCTTAAAGCAGTATAAGAAGCTTCTCGCCATGGATGAGGTAAACTTAAATTTTGACGATGACGCCCTGGAATGGATCGCGGAGCAGGCGCTTAAGAAAGACACCGGTGCCAGAGCACTCCGGGCGATCATCGAGGAGTTCATGCTCGATATCATGTTCGAGATCCCGAAGGACCCGGAGATCGGCTCCGTGACGATCACCCGCGCGTATCTGGAAAAACACGGCGGCCCGCGGATCGAGATGCGGGAGTATTCCGCGGCGGAGAAGAAGGCAGCGGCGCTGCCGGGACCGACGGAAAACGATAGTGCGCCGCAGGCTCAGTAATTTCTATACTATGTTGAAAGAATGTTGCATAGGGTGAATCGTTGTCAATGAAAGCTATTTAAAATGGTTTTTGATCTGCAATTCTATTACAAAGTGGAGTAAATTACGAAGTTTGCTGATAGTGTTTGCACGGTGCAAGATGTTATAAATTAAAGATTTCTGAGGCGTAAAAACGCTTCATACAGATCCAGCGTTCCATATCCGAATTCCCTGTTCGGGTATGTGAGCGCTGGATTTCTTTGTGCCCCGCGGACGAAGATGGACTTTAGTACCGGCGTGCTGAGGTATGGATAATTTCCGTCGAGGACACCCCAGTGCAGCAGGATCGCCGCGGCCCCGGCGAGATGGGCGGCGGAGACGGAGGTGCCGGTCATCCTTGTGAGTCGTCTTCCCGAGGCGGACGTCCCTAAGATATTGATGCCCGGCGCTGCGAGATCCGGCTTGATCTGCCCGGATCGGCTGTAGCCGCGGCTGGCGTGGATGTAGATGCTGTTTCTCGTGTGGTCGTAGGCGGTGACAGTGATGGGATACTGGGCATTACCGGGATCCGTAATGATCGTATCGGGATCGGGACGGAGAAAGTAGGTCTCATCGGAGATAAATCCCCGGACCGGAAGCCAGAGGTGGAATGTCTCCCGGATATCCAGGGAATTCCGGATCAGGATCCGCCAGATTCCGGACATGGGTTTTTCAAACCGCATAAAGATAAACTGGCTCCCGGCGCTCACATCGGCGATCTGGGTGTAGACCGTGATCTTGGTCTGTTCCAGGAGAAAGGACACCGTGTTCTCGCCCCGGAGCGGGACGGAGATCTCCCGTGCCACCTCCCCGGTGGGGGAAATAAAGCCCACCGTGTAGACACCGACATCCTCCGCCCACAATTCCATGGAAAATCCATTTTCACCCTCACCGACCCGGAGTTCCGCAGTGATCTCATCGGTATCCGGATTCATGATGGAGCGGAAATGGTGCCTCGCACCGGTCTCGTTTCCGGCGGCGGTGACGACAGCGGATCCGTTGTAGAGACTGACCTGATTTAAATACTGCCCGAGGCGGCTCATCCCCATATGGCTTCCCATGTTGGTACCGAGAGGGATGCAGACGACGAGGGGCATGGAGTACTGCCGGGCGAGAAAATAGAGGTAGGAGACACCCATCATGATATCGTTTTCCTGGTAGGCGTCCGCCTCATCCCGGATCAGATAAAAGTCCCGCAGATATTTCTTTGCGGGTTTTAATTTTACCATGGCGATAGATGCCCGCGGCGCGGCCCCCGTAAATCCCGCCCGCTCATCCCGATTCCCAGCGGCGATGGAGGCGAGAAATGTCCCGTGTCCGTTTTCGTCCCGGGTGGGGACGATGGAGGCGGGATCGTCGGAATTCAGGGCGAGGTTGATCTGGGCGGAGGTGTACTGGGTGCCGTAGAGGGCTGGGAAGGAATAAAATGGTTCTGAGAAGCCATTTTCAAAATTATTATGATTATCTGAATTATTCAAAATATTTGAACTTATAGACAAACTGAATTCTCCTGGATTCTCCGAATTAAATTCATCAAAAGATGGTTCTATCGTCTGATCCCATATCCCAATAATTCTCGTACTCCCATCCACATTCCGAAACAGTGGATCCATATAATTGATTCCCGTATCCACAAATCCGATAATCACACTTTCTCCCTGGTTACTGAGCACCGGAAGCTCACTCGCCGCTGTAATTCCTGCGGCATCCATACTCGTGACATCCAGAAGACTATATAACTTCGGAACTGCCGAATATGTATAGGAAGTGTAAGTGAGAGGTGTCACCGTGGAGAGCGGAACATAGACGACCGCTAATGTTGAATTTACAAAATCAATGCAGTCCGTCCCCTGTGACCGCATAAATTCCTCCGGTGAGGTAAAATACGGCGCAATAAAATCCGCAAATTCTTCCGATGCGACAGAATTTCTACATGCCATGGCTGATACTCCATAGAAAAATGGTTTATACTGTATATGTATATGAAGGACAAAGCCACATGTTCCAAAGAAAATTACAGAATCCGACAGTGGGGAGAGGAGCAGGGACTATAGATGAAATGGATAAGGGAAATGTGCTGAAATGGCGGCAGGGGCCAGCCGTGAAACAAGAAATATATGGACGGACCCTTTAAAATGTTGTAATATGATACAAGGGGACAAAGGTCAAAAATCCGACGCAAGCTTGCTTGCAGGAGGATTTTTGACCTTGGGAC
>CAVIYT010000003.1:7063-9729 GCA_963646925.1 Paludibacteraceae bacterium | reverse complement strand
TTTGTGGTGATTTCTGTTAATTTGTACTTGACAAGAGGTCATTACATATCAGTTACGGATTTTTTAATAGGAAACGACAAAAAAGACACTAACGTGCCAGAGCGCATCTGGTTGCGGGATTCAATGCAGTTAGAAAAAAATAACTTGTCAGCACATTCCATCTCCCGTATAATAAAGACGTCAGACAAATTTAGATAAACATGGGGGAAATTATGGAAACGAATAAAAAAGGGGACCGGAAGCTTCTTGGAAGCCAGATTGAGGACCGGATTCTGGAATATATTGAGAAGAAGCCGCTGGCGGTGGGAGACCGGCTGCCGAACGAGTTTGAGCTTGCGGAAATGTTTGAGGTTGGACGGAGTACGATCCGTGAGGCGGTGAAAGGCCTGGTGACAAAGGGAGTCCTGCAGGTGCGGAGAGGTGCCGGAACGTATGTAAACAGTCTGACGCCGGTTGAGGATGATCCGCTGGGGCTTACTGCGAAGCTTCATGATCGGTTCAAACTGGCGCTTGATCTCTTTGATGTCCGACTGATTCTGGAACCAGAGATCGCGGCAAAGGCGGCGGTTTATGCGACGGATGAGGATATTGCGACGTTAAAGAGGCTGTGCAGGGAGACAGAGGAGCTTTATCTTGCGGACAAAGACCATATGCCGAAGGACATTGAGTTTCACACCTGGATCGCCCGGTGCAGCAAGAACCAGGTCATGGAGTCCCTGATCCCGATCATCAATTCAGGAATCAACACCTTCGTGAACCTGACGAGGCGTTCTCTGAGAACAGAGACGATCACGACCCACCGGGCCATCACGGAAGCCATCTCAAACCATGATTCCACGGGGGCGAGATGCGCCATGGTAATGCATCTGACGTATAACAGGCAGGAACTTTTACGACGCCGGACAGCCCATGCAAAGCAGATGGAAGCAGCGGAGCGTCAGGAACACCTGACAGAAAACAGATAGAGAAACACACAAGCAAGAATATTGGAACGAAAAAAACATTGCCGGGAACTCGGATTGAATAGGAAATCATAAAGCAGGGAAAAATAATGCACAATTTTCTCCTGCTTTTTTTGTGCGAAAAAGAGAAAAGATAAAATACATCAGACATGTATTGCAAAAAGTGCAGAAAAATGTTAGATTATGCACATAAACATAAGACATCAGACAAATACGCAAGAGTACTCATCAAAAAACATAACATGTCTGATGAAATGCCGGAAGAACGGAGAAAACAAAAATGATCTGTTCCTTAAGGCATGGAACAAGGAAGCGCAGAGCCGTCCGGATCAGGGGTATGAAACGGATTTTTGCGCGGAACAACAAAAACAAATACACTGGAGGTAAATCCACTATGTCTGAAGGAGTTGTACTCAACCCGACCCGCCTCGTCCTGGCAGCACTGATCGGTCTTGTGATTCTGCTTGTCCTGATCATCAAGTTCAATGTGCAGGCTATGATCGCGATCCTCATCGGAGCGATCAGCATCGGACTTCTCGCGGGAATGCCGACGCAGGATATCATCGCGGCGGTCAATGATGGAATTGGAAACACGTTAAAAGGAATTGCCCTGCTTGTAGGCTTAGGATCCATGTTCGGCGCGATTTTGGAGGTATCGGGCGGCGCACAGTCGATCGCCGTCACGATGGTAAAGAAATTCGGCGATGAGAAAGCCGCATGGGCACTTGGAATCACAGGTCTCGTGATCGCGATGCCGGTATTCTTCGATGCAGGACTGATCATTCTGATCCCGCTTGCGTTCTCCCTCGCGAAGAAGACAAAGCGTTCCTCCCTTCACTATGTAATTCCGCTTCTCGCGGGACTTGCAGTAGGACATGCGTTCATTCCGCCGACACCGGGTCCGGTTCTCGTTGCGACCATGTTAAACGTTGACCTGGGCTGGGTCATCTTAATCGGAATCTTCTGCGGAATCTTCGCGATGATCGTAGCTGGTCCGCTATGGGGATCCGTCTGCGGCAAGAAGTTCTACGTTCCGGTTCCGGAGAGCGTAGCAAACCAGGAGGAGATCGACGAGTCCAAGCTTCCGAGCTTCGGACTGATCGTTGGAATTATTATGATCCCGTTAGTGCTCATCATCTTAGACTCCATCTGCGGCGTTGTTCCGGCGTTAGCTGGCGTTGCCCCGATCTTCGAGTTCTTAGGTGAGCCGTTCGTAGCGCTTTTACTTGCAACACTGGCTGCAATGTTCGGCCTTGGTTTAAAGCATGGCTATACGATGAAAGAGCTTGAGAAGGTCATGACAAAGTCCTTAGAGCCGACCGGTCTGATCCTTCTCGTTACTGCATGCGGCGGCGTGCTCCGCTATGTGCTTCAGTACTCCGGCCTCGGAGACGTGATCGGAAACGCAGTTGCGTCTATGAACCTTCCGATTGTTGTACTGGCGTTCATTATCGCGGTACTTGTCCGCATCAGCGTTGGTTCCGCGACGGTTGCCATGACCATGGCAGCAGGTATCGTTGCGGCGCTTCCGGGAATCAGCGAGCTGTCCCCGTTATACCTCGCATGTACCGTAGCGGCAGTAGCAGGCGGTTCCACCGTATGTTCCCACTTCAATGACTCCGGTTTCTGGCTGGTAAGATCCCTTGTGGGTATCGATGAGAAGACCACACTGAAGACATGGACCATCATGGAGACATTGGTCGG
>CAVIYT010000003.1:0-6902 GCA_963646925.1 Paludibacteraceae bacterium | reverse complement strand
AGAAAGAAGGAACTATCATGAAATGTCTGAAGAGCCAGGAAATGAGAAAGCTTGCACCGGAGCTTGATCCGTTAAGAATCGGTACCGGCTGGAAACCGGAAGAGCTTGCAATGCCGCAGGTCATCATCGAGAGCACCGCCGGCGACAGCCATCCGGGAAGCGGACATCTGCATATCCTTGTAGATGAAGTAAAAAAAGGAATCGCTGAGGCAGGCGGTCACGGCGCGAAATATTTCTGTACCGATATCTGCGACGGCGAGAGTCAGGGTACAGACGGCATCAACTATAGCCTCGCAAGCCGCGAGATGATCGCGAATATGATCGAGATCCACGCGAACGCAACTCCGTTCGATGCAGGCGTGTACCTCGCAAGCTGCGATAAGGGAATGCCGGCAAACTTAATGGGCTTATTCCGCGTGAACATTCCGGCAGTCGTTGTTCCGGGCGGAACCATGAACGCAGGTCCGGAGATGCTGACTCTCGAACAACTCGGCATGTACAGCGCGCAGTACGAGCGCGGCGAGATCGATGAGAACCGCTTAAACTGGGCAAAGCATAACGCATGTCCGAGCTGCGGCGCATGTTCCTTCATCGGTACAGCTTCTACCATGCAGATCATGGCAGAGGCTCTTGGACTTGCCCTTCCGGGAAGTGCTTTAATGCCTGCAACAAGCCCGGATCTCCTAAACTACGCGAGAGAGGCCGGAAAACAGGCCGTTAAGCTTGCAAAGATGGACAACATGCGTCCGAGCGATATTGTGACTATGGAGAGCTTCGAAAACGCGATCCTTGTACATGCCGCAATTTCCGGAAGTACAAACTGCTTACTTCACATTCCGGCTATCGCCCATGAGCTTGGAATCGAGATCACAGGTGACACCTTCGACAGACTCCACCGCGGCGCGAAGTATCTTCTTGACATTCGCCCGGCAGGAAAGTGGCCGGCAGAGTGCTTCTACTATGCAGGCGGCGTTCCGGCGATCATGGAGGAGATCAAAGACCACCTTCACCTTGATGTCATGACCGTAACAGGAAAGACTCTCGGTGAGAACTTAAAGGAATTAAAAGAGAACGGATTCTATGAGCGCTGCGAGAAGTGGCTTCAGAAGTTCAACGAGCGCTACGGAATCTCCATCACAAGACAGGATATCATCCGTCCGGCTGACAAGGCCATCGGAACAGACGGCAGCATCGCGGTCCTCCGCGGAAACCTTGCTCCGGAAGGCGCTGTGATCAAGCACACCGCATGCCCGAAGGAGATGTTCAAGGCAGTCCTCAAGGCGAGACCGTTCGACAGCGAGGAAGAGTGCCTGGACGCTGTTCTGAAGCACAAAGTAGAGAAAGGCGACGCAGTCTTCATCCGCTACGAGGGACCGAAGGGAAGCGGTATGCCGGAGATGTTCTACACATCCGAGGCGATCAGCAGCGATAAGGAGCTTGGCCGTTCCATCGCCCTCATCACAGACGGAAGATTCTCCGGCGCGTCCACAGGCCCGGTAATCGGACACTGCAGCCCGGAGGCAGCAGACGGCGGCCCGATCGCCCTCGTTGAGGAAGGCGATCTCATCGAGATCGATGTTATGGAGAGAAAGTTAAACATCATCGGAATCAAAGGAGAGAGAAAGACTCCGGAGGAGATCGACGCAGTCCTTGCCGAGAGAAAGAAAAACTGGAAGTCGAGAGAGCTCCGCTATAAGAGCGGCGTGCTCCGTATGTTCAGCGAGCATGCGGCAAGCCCGATGAAAGGTGCTTATCTGGAGTTCTAAAAATATGGAAAATGCCCTGGACCGTGACTGGATCCGGGGCTTTTTTCATGGAATAGGGGATTGCACGAACGAGTGTTCCTGTGGTAAAATACTGCTATACATGAAAGGGGAACATGATGAACAATTACGATACATTAAATCCGATGCAGCGGGAAGCTGTCTTTACAACGGAAGGTCCGCTCTTAGTGCTTGCGGGTGCCGGATCCGGAAAGACGAGAGCCCTGACGCACCGGGTTGCTTACTTAATAGAAGAAAAGGGCGTGAAACCCTGGAATATCCTGGCAATCACCTTTACGAATAAGGCGGCTGGCGAGATGCGGGACCGTGTGAACAGCCTCGTGGAGTTCGGCGCGGACAGTGTCTGGGTCAGCACCTTCCACTCCCTCTGTGTGCGGATCTTAAGGAGGTTTATTGAGAATCTCGGCTATACGACAGACTTTTCGATCTATGATTCCGATGATATGAAGACCCTGATGAAGCAGATCTTCAAGGATCTTGAGGTGAATCCGAAGATCTTAAAGGAGCGGGGCGTTCTCGGCGTGATCTCCTCCGCGAAGAACGAGATGATCAGCCCGGAGGAGTTTATGCTCAGCGCGAAGGCTGCGGGGGATACGAGACTTCAGCGGATCGGCGAGCTCTATATGGAGTACCAGAAACGCTTAAAAAAGAACAATGCCCTGGATTTCGATGACCTCCTCGTGAAGACCGTGGAATTATTCCAGTCAAAGCAGGAAGTCTTGGAGTATTACCAGGACCGTTTCCGCTATATTATGGTGGATGAGTACCAGGATACGAATACGGTGCAGTTTAAGTTCGTGAGCCTCCTGGCGGCAAAATACCGGAATATCTGCGTGGTGGGTGATGACGACCAGTCGATCTACCGGTTCCGCGGGGCGAATATCAGGAATATCCTGAGCTTCGAGGAGACATTCCCGGGGGCGAAGGTGATCAAATTAGAGCAGAATTACCGTTCTACGAAGATGATCCTGGATTCCGCGAATGAGGTGATCAAGAACAACACCGGCCGTAAAGATAAGACGCTCTGGACCGAGAATGAGGTCGGCGAGCGTCCGGTATTCCGGGAATTCAGCTCTTCCTTTGAGGAGGCGGAGTGGATCGTGAGGGATATCGTGAAAAAAGGCGGTCCATGGAAGAACTACGCGATCCTTTACCGCACGAACGCCCAGTCCCGTCTGTTCGAGGAAAAATGTGTTGCCTATAACCTTCCGTACCGACTTGTGGGCGGCGTAAACTTCTATCAGAGAAAAGAGATCAAGGATGTTCTCTGCTATTTAAAGACGATCGCGAATGGCCGTGATGATTTGGCGGTGCAGCGTATCATCAACGTTCCGAAGCGGGGAATCGGCGCCATGAGCGTTGCCCGTGTGAATATGTTCGCCCTGGAGAATGATATGAGCTTCTACGAGGCGTTGGAGCGTGTCCAGGCAGTTCCGGGAATCGGAAAAGCGGCGCTGAAGATCGGAGTATTTACGGACCAGATCAGTGAATTCCGGAAGATGCTGCGGGAAGAGACCCCGATCAAGGACGTGATCGAGACGATCCTTGATAAGACAGGATATCGTGACGAACTGAAGGAAGAGGGCCAGGTGGAAGCTGAGTCCAGAATGGAGAATATCGAGGAATTGATCAACAAGGCAGTCTCCTACTGGGAGAGTGCCGATGAGCCGAGTCTTTCCGCGTTCTTGGAGGAAGTTGCCCTGGTTGCTGATATCGACAGTATGGATGAGTCCGAGGACCGGATCATTCTTATGACGCTTCATTCCGCGAAAGGTCTGGAGTTCCCGTATGTGTACCTCGCGGGAATGGAAGACGGACTTTTCCCGAGCATGATGTCCCTGATGGAGGGACCGGAGGCGCTGGAGGAGGAACGGCGTCTCTGCTATGTGGGAATCACGAGGGCGGAGAAACGGCTGATCCTGACTGCGGCGAAGAGCCGTATGATAAAAGGGCAGATACAGCCTGAAAGAACGAGCCGGTTCATCAATGAGATCCCGGATGTGTGCCTGGAAAGACCGGATCAGGATGACACAAAGGCCGGATGGAAGAAGGCGGCGGATGCCTATAAGGATCTTGCGGAGGAAGCGGGACTTCCGTGGGCGAAGAACTCTGACGTAGCCGGAAAAGCCGGCGGACACACAGGAAGATTCCAGAACCGCCCGGTGGGCGTGAGCCTCTTTGGACAGAAATCCGATGCCTACAAGAATCCATATGCGTCCGGAACATCCGCAACGCCTAAGACGACACCGACCTTCGGAAAGGCGTTCACCGTAGAAAAGCCGAAGTCCTTAGACTACTCCGAAGGCGACCGCGTGCACCACATGCGTTTCGGCGACGGAACCGTGAAGACCATCGCGGACGGCGGAAAAGATTTTGAGGTCACGGTGGATTTCGATAACGAGGCGATCGGGACGAGGAAGATGTTTGCTTCGTTTGCGAAGTTGAAGAAGCTGTAAAGAAAGACCAAATCTGAATTAAAGAATTTTAGTATTGATTTTTCCCAAGTAATCGCATATAATGAAATGTAGCTAAGGAATGTACTTATATGTCCACAGACACACGAAAACCCCTGGAGTTGCCGCTTCAGGGGTTTTCTTGCTCGTTACGGTGAGCTGATCCGTTCAGGCTGTTACTGTCTGCTATCCCTGTCCAACCATTTGCACACATAGTAGCCAACTATGCTAGCCATAACAGAGACAAGAAATGTACTTATGGAGTCCACAAACAACACCTCCTTTCTGCTGGAGGTTCGACAGCAATTTTATTTTATCATGTTTATTTGTGGAACTCCATATATCGAGGTATAAAAAAGTGGGACCAAAAACTATGAAAATTTAGGGATAGTAAAAACCATAAAATCATGATATACTATTACAAAGTATCTGCCCGGATCTCATGTTCGGACGGGCGGCTGTAAGAATGGCTGCAGAAAGGATGTGCGAGGATGAACAAATTCGATATGATGAGCAAAGACGCACTCAGCAAAATGGAAGAACTTATGAACGCGTCCAAGCTGAATGAACTGCTTCATAAAAAAGAAGAAGAAGATAAGAAAAAGACCTGTATTCTCTGGGTACTTGCAATCATTGGCGCAGTTGCTGCCGTAGCAGCGATCGCGTATGCGGTTTATCGTTTCTTCACACCGGATTATCTGGAAGACTTTGAGGACGATTTCGACGATGACTTCGATGACGACTTTTTCGAGGATGAGGAGGAAACTCCGAAAAAAGCAGAAAAGGCTGCAGAGAAGACAGAAGAGACAGAGGCGTAAGTTTTAAAGAAAAAATCAGAGGACAGGAGTCGGAAAAACTTCTGTCACCCCAGAAGAGAGGCTGTGGCAGGGATTTGCGCCTGCCCGGTCTCTTTTTGTTGATACCAGGGGCAAAAGGTCAGAAGTCCGACGCAAGCTTGCTTGCAGGAGGATTTTTGAACTCACATCTTTATATAGAGGAGTACAAGATGAAAAAAGGTGAGATTTACACCGGCGTGGTGGAAAAGATGGATTTCCCGAACAAGGGAGTTCTCCACATCGGTGAGGAGAAAGTGGTCGTAAAGAACGCGCTTCCGGGACAGGAGGTGGAGATCGCAATCTCCAAGCAGAGAAAAGGAAAATGCGAGGGACGTCTCTTACAGGTAGTGACCCCGGCGTCATACGAAAACACAGAGGGCGCATGTCCACATCGCGCGGACTGCGGCGGATGTACCTACCAGACCGTGCCCTATGAGGAACAGTTAAAGATCAAAGCGGGCCAGGTCCGAGCTCTTTTAGATCCGGTTCTCCCGGCAGGTTACAATTTTGAGGGAATCAAGGGAAGTCCGCTGACGAGAGCATACCGCAACAAGATGGAATTCTCCTTCGGCGATGAGTTCAAGGACGGCCCGATGACCCTGGGAATGCATAAGCGCGGCAGCTTTTACGATATCGTGACGGTGGACCAGTGTGTGCTGGTGCATCCGGACTGCTGCAAGATCTTAAAGACAACGTTGGATTACTTTACAGAGCAGGGCGCGACGTTCTATAAGAAGATGGTCCATGTGGGATACTTAAGACACCTCCTGGTCCGCCGCGGCGTAAAGACCGGCGAGATCCTGGTGGACCTCGTGACCTCCACACAGACGGATGGAACATGGAAGAATGAGCTGACAGAGGAAGAGCTGCTTAACGGCTGGAAGGAAAAACTTCTGGAACTGGATCTCGAAGGTTCCTTTGCAGGAATTCTCCACACGGAAAATGACAGTCTCGCGGATGTGGTACAGAACGACCGCACCGTGATCCTTCACGGACAGGATTTCTTCATGGAAGAACTCCTTGGACTGAAATTTAAGATCACGCCGTTTTCTTTCTTCCAGACAAATTCCCTGGGAGCGGAAGTCCTCTACGAGACAGCGAGAGAGTACATCGGAGATACGGACGGAAGAAAAGTCTTCGACCTCTACAGCGGAACCGGCACCATCGCCCAGATCCTCGCCCCGGCCGCAGAGCATGTGACAGGAGTGGAGATCATTGAGGAAGCCGTTGAGGCAGCGAAGGTGAACGCGGAGCAGAACGGCCTCACAAACTGCGACTTCATCGCGGGAGATGTCTTAAAAGTATTAGACACCTTAGAAGAGCGCCCGGACCTCATCGTCCTCGACCCGCCGAGAGACGGCATTCATCCGAAGGCGCTGCCGAAGATCATCCAGTACGGCGTCGACCACATGGTCTACATCTCCTGCAAACCCACGAGCTTAGCGAGAGACCTCATCGTCCTCCAGGCAGGCGGATACGAAGCAAAACGCATCTGCTGCGTCGACATGTTCCCGGCCACGACGGGAATTGAGACGGTTGTCCTTCTTTCCAAGGGAGAAATCGACTCAAAAAAGGTGCGTGTAGAGTTCTCATTGGAGAATATGGATATGTCCGGATTCCAGAAAGGCGCAACATATCCGCAGATCAAGGAGTACGTTCAGGAGCATAGCGGGCTAAAGGTATCTTCCCTGTATATTTCTCAGGTGAAGCGGAAATGTGGACTGGATGTTGGGCAAAACTATAATCTGTCCAAGAAAGAGGATGCCAAGCAGCCCCAATGCCCGCCGGAGAAAGAAAAAGCAATCAAGGAAGCATTGCAGCACTTCGGA
>CAVIYT010000002.1:0-12233 GCA_963646925.1 Paludibacteraceae bacterium | reverse complement strand
ACCAGACTCCCTTTAATGCCTCCTCATCCGCCGCCATATAGATCATTCCAAGCGGCGAATCATAGTGCGATACAAAGATCATATCCCTGTTCCTCCCAAATATATCCTTTGCGGCAGTTATTCCGCAGTTTCTTTACCTGTCACATGCTTTCCAGTTTTCTGAATCTATCATAGCATATTCTGTATAAACTTCTTTGCAAAAATGGAAATCTAATTTGCTCTCTTTCCAAGCCATACAGCCACGCCAAAATGCACCAGACAAACCGCAGCCCCCAGTACAAACACCCACTCCGGTCCAACAAACTTCCAGACAGCCCCTAAAAGCCCGGAAACCGTCACCGCCAGCACATGGTCCACACTGAGCCCAAACGACAGATTCTCCATCACATCCGCCGGGGAATCACTTAATTTTTTCATCAACATCACATGAACCGCGTTAAAATGATCCGCAACCATAATAAAAATATAAGCCGTAAACGCGAAGATCAGCTCCACTCTCCCCATGAACGCCCCAGACGTGATTCCATGAACCGCCCAGGCCGCGTACAAAAAGATCGCCCCGATCGTTACACTCTCCAGAACAAGTCCCTTCTTCACTCCGTAACGGTCCAAAAACTTTCCGATCTGCGGTGCCGCAAGACTGCTGCAGAAATGCGCCCCAATTCCAAGAAGCGCCACCGTGTCCGCTCCCATCTCAAGAAGCTCAATAATGATCCAAGGCGCAAACACCAGACGCATTCTCTTCTGAAATCCATAGACACCCGTAACAATATAATAAGGAATATATTTCCTCTTAACCGGCAATCCCTTCTTTTTCTCATCATGCTTCCGCACATCAAGAACCGGAACCTCTCTCCTCAGTCTCCATAAGAAAACCAACGCCGCCCCAACGATCACCAGCGACACGCAGAACGACGGAACGATCCTACTGTCCGCCCGGAACCAGAACGCCCCGTACCGGAATCCGATAAACACAAGAAGCGATGCCGCCATAGATCCCATCGTCGCATAACCACGGTACTTTCCAAGAAACGTTCCCGTCTTCCCCTCATCCGCAAGATCCATCGCGATCGCGTCCCTGACCGGCATAATAATATGATCCCCGAGAGAATATGTAAACACAAACAACTGCATCAGCAGATACCCCGGCGACAAAAGCCCCAGTACAAACATACCCACCGCATACAGACAAAAACTGATCATCGCCAGCGTCAGATTTCCGCACCCCGAAAGCGCCGCGATCACAAACACTCCCACAACGCCCGGCAATTCCCTGGGAATCTCCAAAAGTCCCCTCTGCACCGAATCCACCTGGAACACGCCCTTAAAATAATTCGAAATAATACTGCCGCCAAATCCGTTCGCAAACGTAAACAATACAAACGCGATCAAAAACAGCCTACGCGCCCTGTCCTTTTTCATCTGTTCTGCCATATTAAACTTTCCTCCCCATCTAAATCATGTTAATATCCAGCGCGGGACTGCCTCTGGACACGGGTGCCTGATTTCCGGGCCTGGCTTCCTCTTAGCTCGCAGGAGAATGCGTTGGAGGACAAGGGACACTTGTCTGAGCGTAGCGAGTTGTGTCCCTTGTTCTCCGTCCTTAGCATTCTTCTGCAAGCTTAGAGGTACCCGCCCGAAAATCCCGAGTGCCAGAGTCCAGAGGCAATCCCGCGCGTACTTTCGCCAAGTTGACCCAACAAAAATACCGGAACAGCGCAGTCCCCGCCATCCCGGTATCTCTCGGTTCCTCGTAAAACTTTACCTGAACCAATTATAATATAAATCTTTTCCATGAACAAGCGAAGTCTTTCCCGTTTTCACTCATCCAATGCCTATCTTCGCAGCTTTTCTCAGGCACTTACTCCCCAAGATCCACCATCACATCCGCAACCTCAACCTTCTGATCGATCAACCCACTCTCAAACATCCAGTCAATATTCTCCTGCCAGCACTCCTCCGTCTGTGTCAAAAACGGAACATCCTCCGTCTCCATAAGCGGAAGCAGCGTCTCACACGACTTCTCCTCAACACTCTGTGTCAGCGGGAAATTCTCCTCATTCTGGTTGTTCATAAGGATCGCCAGGCAACCGTCCGGATCATTCTTGAAATCCTCAAATCCCTTCGCAGAAGCCCGAAGAAATCCCTTCAACACCTCCGGCTCGTCAGCGATCATATCATTATTTGCAAGGAACACTTCCTCATAATAATTCGGAATGCCAAACCCATTTACCATGAAATAGTTGACATCAAATCCCTCTTCCTCCAGCTGCGGAACCTCATGGTTCACAAGACAGCCGATGGTAGCGTCCACATTCCCTGTGGTCATGGAACTCATCAGATCAAACCCAACATCGATCAGGTTCACATCCGAAGCGTCCGCACCCACATACTCCATCATGGTCTTCACGATAGACTCACTGAGCGCCGTTCCGCCGTATCCAACCGTCTTTCCGACAAGATCAGACGGGCTGGTAATGTTCTTATCCTTTAAAGAAAGCACAACACTTAACGGAGACTGCACGATCGCGCCGATGGACTTGATCTTCGTTCCCTGATTTGCCACCGCCTGGATCACATCCTGCTGATAATACATACCGATCTCCGCCTTGCCAGCCGCCACAAGCGCCAGAGCGTCATTCGCATTTGCCGGGAAGCGGACCTTCACGTCAAGTCCCTCTTCCTCATAATACCCACGCTCAATAGCTGTATAAATAAAGCTGTGGATCGCGTTCGGATACCAGTCCAAAACCACGTTGACCTCACGGAGATCCTTCTTCTCATCGGACGCAGCCGCTGTCTCCGCCGCGCTGTCACTCTCAGCGGAAGCCGCTACCGCAGCTGTCGTCTCAGAAGTCTTTGTCTCGCTCTTACCGCATCCCGCAAGTGCCGTCATACTTAAAGCCGCAGCAATCACCGCCGCAGCGATTCTCATTCCCTTTTTCATGTCATTTCCTTTCGTTGTTAATCATCTCGATCTGCCTGCCGGACCTCAGGAACCATCTCCCGCATCCGTTCTACCAGGCAACTTCCAGTTCTACTCGTTTCTCCAATGAATGATCCGCTTCTCAAGCAGCGTAACCACCCAAACAGCCGCCATCGCCGCCACCGACAACAATAAGATCGGCGCAAACACTCCGGCTCCGTCAAGCTGTGTCATCATTCTCCTGCTGAAATATCCAAGTCCGCTCTGCGCTCCCAGCCATTCGCCGATCGCCGCTCCGATAATAGACAACGGAACCGCCATTTTGATCGCCGAGAAAAAGCATGGAAGGACAGCCGGAACCTTTAACTTCATAAAGGTCTGACGTTTATCCGCGCCAAACGTAAACAATAACTCCTCCATCTCCGTCTTCACCGACTTAAATCCGTCAAACACCGTGATCGTGATCGGGAAAAACGTGATCAGAACCGTCACAAGCACCTTGCTCCAGATCGTATATCCGAACCAGAGCACAAAAAGCGGTGCCAGAGCCGTCGTCGGGATCGTCTGGGACGCGATGATTAACGGATAAAGCGCCTTCTCCGCCGTCTCACTGGCATCCATCAAAACCGCCAGACCAAGTCCTAGAACGACAGAGATCAGAAGTCCGATTCCCACCACCGACATGGTCGCCGGTAAATGCGCCGTAAATAACGGTCCCCGAAACTCCCAGAGCCGTACCACCACCTGGA
Organism: Paludibacteraceae bacterium; assembly: GCA_963646925.1. GTDB lineage: Bacteria > Bacillota > Clostridia > Lachnospirales > Lachnospiraceae > Pilosibacter. The sequence goes on along the minus strand of CAVIYT010000002.1, from coordinate 8,558 downwards.
CCGGTGACGGTAAGATATACGCCGCGTCGATCCCCATAGCCGCCGCCTGCCAGATAAATAACAGAACAGCAACTAAGATCATCGCCGGAAGATTTGTGCCAAGGAAGTTATGCTCCTGTCCGCGCGAAGCCCCGGAACGAGTCCGCACATGGTCTTTTTTCATCTTCTTACTCATGCCGTCTCCTTCCTCAACATGCCGATCAGTTCTTCCTTTAATGCCAGGATCTCTGGTTTCCGAAGCTCATCCCTGGATCTCGGATATTCCGCCGGAACATCGATAGACCGCAGATGGGTGATCGGGGATTCCTCTACAACGAGGATCCGGCTGGATAAAAAGACCGCCTCCTCCACATCATGGGTGATGAAAAGGACCGTCTTTTTCTCCCTCTCCCACTGCTCCAAAAGCCATTCCCGCATGGAAAGTCTCGTCAGGTAATCGAGGGCCGAAAACGGCTCATCGAGAAGCAGAAGGTCGGAACCCGTGAGCACCGTCCTCGCAAACGCCGCTCTCTGGCGCATGCCGCCGGAAAGCTCCCTCGGGGCCTTATCCCCCCAGTCCTTTAAGCCAACAGACTCCAGCGCCGCGTCCGCCTTTTCTCTCATCTCCGCCTTCGAAAATCCGCCCTGGATCTCCATGGGCAGCATGAGATTCTCCCGCACGGTCCGCCATGAAAATAACAGGTCCTGCTGCGGCATGTACCCGCAGTAATTCCGCTTTTTCTCAATGGACTCGCCGTCCACCAGGATCTCCCCGGAAGCCGGCAGGAGAAGCTTGTTCACAAGCCGGAAGATCGTACTCTTTCCGCAGCCGGACGCGCCGATGACGGACACGAACTCCCCGTTCTGTACCTCAAAAGAAAGATGGTCGATGATGGAGAAATCTTCCACATCATATTGAAAGCTTACATTGTCAAATTTCAGCATCCTACTGCCTCATTTCCCATGCCATATCCCAGAACGCCGCCTCATATCGGGAGCATGCCGTAAAGATTTCCACAAGATGTTCCTTTTTCTCCTCGGAATAGTCCTCCGACAGGCGGTTCATCAGTTCTGTCAGAACCTCGTTGTCCTCATGGTAGGAATCGGACGCGTAGCCGCTGACCCATTCTCCGTAGAACTCATGCTTGTCCGCATCCGGGTACTCCGCAACGATCTTCTTTGCGATAAACTCATAACTCAGCGCACAGGAAAGGATCGCTGCGGTGACCTCAGCCTCGCCTTCCTCGTAAGCGACACGAAGCATGTAGGAGGTGTAGGAAAGATTATCGAGAGCGACCGGGGTCTGCTCCGCCTCTTCCTTCGCGATTCCAAGTCTCGTCATGTACGCGCGGTGGATATCCATCTCCCCGTCAAGGATCGAGTGGGTATAGCCTGCAAACAGACGCATGGCATCGAGGTTTTTCGCCTTCGCCGCGCCGATGGAAAATACCTTTGTATAGTCAAGAAGATACAGATAGTCCTGTATCATATAATATTTGAATTTTTCATGATCCAGGCTGCCGTCCGCGATTCCCTTTACGAAAGGTTTCTCATTATAACCAGCCCAGATCTCTTTTGTGGCTTCCAAAAGCCGTTCTGTCATTGTCATACGTGTTCCTCCGCAAATCCTTTTCCGCGGAAATCAAATCCGTGGTCCATCGGGCCGGATCCATGTCCAAGGTCCAGCATCGCTGCCAGGGCGCCGGAGATATAGGCTTTCGCGCGCTCCACCGCTGTGTCGAGGTCGCAGCCTTTCGCCAGGTTGGAGGCGATAGCGCTGGATAAGGTACAGCCGGTTCCGTGGGTGTTCGGGTTGTCGATACGCTTTCCGTTGAACCAGCGATAGCTGCCGTCGCGGTATAAAAGGTCGTTGGCGTCATTTAACTGATGACCGCCCTTGCAGAGAACTGCACAGTGATATGTCTCACTGATATATTTTGCCGCCGCGATCATATCATCGGGGGACTTTACTTCCATTCCTGATAAAACTTCTGTCTCCGGGATATTCGGGGTCAGGACCGCCGCCATCGGAAACAGATATTCTTTTAATATGCCGATGGCATCGTCGCTGATCAGCTTTGATCCGCTTGTCGCCACCATGACCGGGTCCACAACGATATTTTCTGCTTTGTGTTCATGAAGCTTCTTTGCGATGGACTTAATGAGTCCCGCGGAAGAAACCATTCCGATCTTTACCGCGTCCGGACGGATGTCCGTAAATACGCTGTCGATCTCCTGTTCCAGGAATTCCGGTGTTACCTCAAAAATTCCCTGGACGCCGGTCGTGTTCTGGGCCGTCAGTGCCGTGATCGCGCTCATACCGTATACTCCGTTTACGATCATCGTCTTTAAGTCGGCCTGGATACCGGCGCCTCCGCTGGAATCGCTTCCAGCGATCGTTAATGCTGTCTTCATCATAAAAAACTCCTTTCAGGCATCAATAACTTTTTATTAGGCGACGCAAGGTGGTGCCCCCAATGTGCCGCCGCGGAAATATTTTCCGCTTGATTTATTCCAAAATCCAGAGGAAAAATTGCTGCTGTGTGAATTTGGAATTCATATTTTCAGGCAAGCAGTATTTTCTTCTGAATTATTGGTTTATTTGATTGTAATATTTAGAAAAAATATGTATTTGAAATTATTTATATTTTTGTACTATATATCTTATATCATCAAATATTTTTTCTTCTGAATATCGGAATCATCTTCAGCACTTTCCTTTTATAGATTTAGTCGGTGCCTTTATATCCTATAAAATCTGCTTCACAGCTTCTTTCAGTTCCTGCGTCGCCGTCTCAATATCCTCCGCCGCAAAGATTGCGCTGACGACCGCAACGCCGTCCACGCCGGTTCCTTTTAACGGCTCCAGGCGGTCCTTATTGATTCCGCCGATGGCGACGACCGGGATACCCACCGCATGGCAGATCTCAGAGAGTGCCTCAGATGTCACCGCCGTGGCATCCTTTTTCGTTCCCGTCGGGTACATGGCGCCGACGCCGAGGTAATCCGCCCCGTGTTTTTTCGCGAGAAGCGCCTGCTCCACATTCTTGCAGGAAACGCCGATGATCTTATCCGGTCCCAGCTTTTCTCTCACTTTTCCCGCTTCCATATCGCTCTGTCCCACATGAACGCCGTCCGCGTCCACTGCCAGGGCGATGTCCACGTTGTCATTGATCACAAACGGGACATGATATTCGGCGCAGAGCTTCTTGATCTTCTTCGCCTCTTCCAAAAATGTCTCCTCTTCCAGCTCTTTTTCCCTGAGCTGAACGAATGTAGCTCCGCCTTTCAAAGCCTCTTCCACCTGGCTCTCCAGAGTCTCTCCGTTTAACCACGCGCGGTCTGTCACCGCGTAGAGCAGCATGTCTTCCGGTCTGCAGTTCATATCTTCTACCTCCTACAAAACTTGAAACGCGCGTCCGCGCATTCTCCAAGTTATTACATCCCATACAGAACCTGCCTCCGGCAGCTTCTTTCGGATGCATATCAACAAAAAAGGAGACACCCGCAGGTATCTCCACTTCTACTCTCACTCTTCAGCAGCTTCCTACGTTGGCATGATCCAAATCAGGTATACGGGTCTTGGCGATGCAGCCAACTCTCAGCCTGATCCGTCAGGCTCCCCGGTCTGTTTCATTTTCTTTTTCTGACAAGATTTACTATATACTTTTCATGCAGAAAAGTCAAGTTTGCACCTTGTTTCATACACGGTTTCAAGCCTGCGAATTTCTCATGGATTCATCGATATTTTTCATATATTCCTGCAGCCTGTTTACAGCCTTGCGTTTTCCGCCCACTGTATTTTCCCGGTGAATCTTCCATAGATTTCCTCTCTTGCCTTTTTCCATCTCCTGTGCTACAATCCAAGTCGGTTAACGGAATGCAGCGCGAGGGGGAGCGCCCTGGTGCTGCTGTCAATTTACTCATTTGATGACGAAGACCAGATTGCGAGGGAGTCCGTGTTCCGGGCTGAGAGGATCCCAGAAAGGATCGACCGCCCCATGCCGCGGATGAATGTTCGCGGCTTGTCAGCATTCTGCCTGAAAGTCATTTTTATGGCATGCTGCAGAAGGCATGCCTTTTTTCTTTATCCGGTGCATCTCTTTCGGATACACAGCAGATGAAAGCATTCTATCTCACAGTGCCGTGTCTTCTTGCCGGATATTGAAATATTTCACCGTATTTTCCCGGTGTCCTCTTCTTTCAGCAGAAAATATATTCTGCCCCTGACGGGCAATGGAGGTATTATTATGAGAAAATTTACTATACCGGCACTCTCCCTGGCGCTCTGCCTCGGACTCACCACAGGATGTTCTTCCAAGACGGATGCCCCGGCTGCTTCCGCGGAAGAGACAACAGCTGCCGCATCCGCGGAAAGCGCTGCTGAAACGACAGCTTCCACAGAGACAAAATCCATCGATTGCTTAAAGATCGCATTCTCCCCATACGCGGACGCCGACACGATCACCACAGCCACAGAGCCGTTAGAAAACCTCTTAAAAGAGACACTGCTCGAAAAAGGCTACGATGTCAAGGACATCGACATGACCGTCGGAACCAGTTACACCGCTGTCGGCGAGGCACTGAGCGCAGGAAGTGCTGATATCGGCTTCATCTCCGGCGGAAACTATGTCCTGTTCTCCGATGACTGCGACGTACTCCTCACAGCTCTCCGCTACGCGATCAACAAAGATTCCGAAGATCCGAAGGACTGGAACGACGGCACCATCGAAGAAAATACTGATGCTATGAGCACCTACTACCGTTCCATTATCCTCGCGGGACCGAGCGAAAAAGGCCAGGAACTCTTAGCAAAAGTCAACAACGGCGAAGAACTCACATGGGATGATTTAAACAGCGCCACATGGGCAGTCATGGGACCGACCTCCGCGTCCGGCTACATCTACCCGTCCTTATGGTTAAACGAGCGCTACGGAAAGACCATCGCTGACCTCGCAAATGCGGTCCAGTCTGATTCCTACACCACATCCCTGGCCCGCCTCGCGTCCGGACAGGCAGACCTCATGGTCTCCTACGGCCACATCCGCACAAAATACGCGCCGGACTGGAAAGAAAAATTCGGCGGCACCGATGATATGGTAAAACAGACAGGCGTGATCGGCGTCACAGAGGGAATCTACAATGACATGATCGCATACAGCAAGAACTCCGAGCTCATGCAGGACGCTGACTTCCGTCAGGCTCTCGGTGATTCCTTTATCGAGATCGCAGGAACAGACGAAGGAAAAGACATCATCAGTGTATTCAGCCAGGTCGGCTACGAGTGGGGCGATGACGCAAACTATGACGGTGAGCGCGCCGCACAGGAAATGTTAAAATCCATGAACTAAGTCGTTCCCAATTTTTATAACTTATTTCCCGGGTGACTTCTTTTCTCTCACGAGATATGTTATTTCGCACATCAATGCTTAGAGAAAGTATCACCCGGGACACTTGTTTCATTAGCAGAATTGATCAGATACTTTAAGTTGATTCATGAATCAGCCAGGTACATTGTTCAACCAGATAATCAATATTTTTAAGGCAGGTATTTTCCATGGAGATTACTCTTCAAAATGTCGGAAAACAATTTAAAAACGGGACTAGAGCCCTGGATCATGTGACGTTTGCCGTCCCCCAGGGCGAGTTCGTCTCCGTAATCGGGCCATCCGGGGCAGGAAAGACAACGCTGTTCCGGATCTTAAACAGTATGGAGACATCTGGGAACGGAGCTGTTCTTTTTGACGGCAGCGATATCGCGTCCATGTCCGGGACCGCTAAGAAGAATGTAAAAAGATCTATCGGCACTATCTACCAGGATTTCTGTCTCGTGGAAAATTCTACCTGCCTTGCAAATGTGCTTACCGCCTGTCTGCCGGACATGAGATTTTTCCCTGCTGTGTTCGGAATCTACGGGAAAGAGCGGCGGGCAAAAGCGCTTGGATTTCTTGACCGCGTGGGACTCTTGGAAAAGGCGGAAGAACCAGTAAAAAATCTCTCCGGCGGTCAGAAACAGCGCGCCGCCATCGCGAGAGCCCTCATGCGTCATCCAAAGGTTCTTCTGGCCGATGAGCCCGCCGCGTCCCTGGATCCGGTCACCGGGCGGCAGATCCTGACGCTTTTAAAGGAAATCCAGGAAAAGGACGGCGTCACGATTCTTATGAACAGCCACAATCTGGAATTCTCCCAGGAGTTTTCCGACCGGATCATTGGGTTGAAAGACGGAACGGTGGTTTTTGATGGAAAGCCGGGTGAGATGGATGATGAAATATTAAGAAAGATTTATCACGAGTAAGGTTTCAGAGAAAGGAGACATCCATGCACAGCAATCGAAAAAACTTCATAAAAATCATCAGCTGGATTTTCTTCCTTCTCTGCCTTTTCACCGCCGCATCCTTCACCGGATGTGATCCGGCTCTTTTCATTTCAAGGAGTTCCCATCTCTCGGACCTGGCAGCCGACATGATGCGTCCTGATTTCTCCTACTTTCCGAAGATCCTGCTGCCGCTCTTTTACACGATCCAGATGTCCGTGACAGGTACTGTGATCGGCTCCGCGCTGGCGTTAGTCGTTTCCCCTTCCGGCGCTGTGTCCCTGCATTTTCCGTCATGGGCAAGGCGGATTCTGCGCCTCATGATCCAGGTACTCCGTTCCTTCCCAGCGCTGATCCTGGCTCTCGCTGCGACCTTTCTCTTCGGCCTTGGGACCTTCGCGGGAACCTTTGCGATCACGCTCTATACCTTCGCGATCATGACAAAGCTCACCTATGAGGACGCGGAACATGCGGATACCGCTCCGTACCAGGCACTGATCTCCATGGGCTGTGCTCGTTTTCCGGCATTTGTCCATGCCATCCTTCCGGAGATCCTGCCCGCATTCCTGACAAACGCCCTATACCTCTTCGAGACGAATGTGCGGCATAGCTCTATTCTCGGATACGTTGGCGCAGGCGGAATCGGCCTGATCTTAAATGAGAAGATCTCCTGGCGGGAGTTCCACAAAGTCGGAACGATCCTACTGCTGCTCTTTCTCACGGTCTGCGTCATCGAATTCGCGAACCGGTATTTTACGGCTACGATCCACAGTGGACGAATCGCCGAGTTATACTCTGTACATGGCCGGTTGATTCTTTTAGGCTTCGCAGCCCTCTTCTTCTGCCTCGCCACTCAGCCCCCGCCGGACTTCTCGCGTACAAGTTCCGCGGCTTTAAAAAGCATGGCAACCGGACTCACGCACCCGGACTGGAACTTCTTTTTTTCCACAAAAAAAGACGGTCTCGGCTATTTGCTCCTCGAGACCATCTGTATCGCCATCGTTGGAACATCCATCGGCGCAGTTCTTGCCGCGCCCCTCGCGTTTCTCAACACGAGACGCTTTGTCCCGGCTCCGATCGCTTTCCTTTTTAACCTGCTCATCATGGCGATCCGGTCGATCCCGTTTCTGATCTACGGGCTGATCTTCATCCGTGTCTCCGGCCCCGGCGCCTTCACGGGAGTCCTGACACTGGCAGTCTGCAGCATCGGACTCCTCACAAAGCGCTTCACCGAATGCCTGGAAGCCATCAATCCCGGTCCATACCGGGCACTCCTCGCCATGGGCATCCACCCGGTCCCGGCAGTCTGCCACAGCGTTCTCCCGCAGATCGCTCCGGCGTTCTTCTCCGCTGTCCTCTACCGCTTCGACGTCAATATCCGAGAAGCGTCCGTCCTCGGACTCGTGGGAGCTGGCGGAATCGGCGCCCCGCTGATCTTTGCGATGAACCAGTATGACTGGAATAAGGCTGGCGCGATTCTTTTAGGACTCATCATACTCGTGTGGGGCGTGGATATATTGTCCTCACGCAAATAAAAATTCAGGAATTTTGTCGATATTCAAAATATGAAAAGACCTTTTGGCCCAAAATAATCAACGGAATCAAAAGGTCTTTTATTCATTATTTACTGCTGTTCCAATTATTCAAGCCCTTCATATCTGCATACAAAATCCATTTCATGTAAGAAATACCTGAATATTTTAAGACATCGTCCTTTTATTTTATCTCAACCTTTGCCCCGCGCTCCAGCTCATCACCATCCATATGATAAATCGCGTCGATAATATAATTCCGGTATGTCGCGTTTCCGTCCTGCGGTGCCAGTCTTTTATGAGCGATCTCCCCTGCAAGTCCCATGGCACAGACAGCCGCTGCCGCCGCCTCGAGCGGATGATCTTTATTTGCGGTCACAAATGCCGCCGTAAGCGCGGAAAGCTGGCAGCCGGTTCCTGTGATAGACGACATCATCGGATGCCCATTGTAGATGCAGTACGCTGTCTTCGCGTCTGCCACGATATCGATGGCACCTGTAATTGCAATCACCGCCCCTGTCTTCTCCGCAAATTTCTTCGCGAATGCCACCGCCTCGTCGAGGTTCTCCTCTGTGACACGGTCCGCGATATCAGCGTCCACGCCCTTTGTAGTTCCTGTTCCCATCGCGAGGGTCTTGATCTCTGAGATATTTCCGCGGATCACGGTGAATCTTACCGCTTTTAAGAGTTCGTTTGCGGTCGCAGTCCGGAGTGTTGATGCCCCGACTCCCACC
>CAVIYT010000001.1:0-10782 GCA_963646925.1 Paludibacteraceae bacterium | reverse complement strand
CTTTATAATGCTGTCGTATTTGCGGGACTTAAGACCACCGAGCGCCATGCCCACACCTACGAGCCGTCCTATGTGACTCCTGGTGAGGACGCGATGGTAAGCTACGACGGTTATGCCGGTCCGGACCTGCGGTTTGTAAATAACTCCAAGACTGCAGTCGGAATCAAAGCTGTGTACTCCAACCAGACGCTGACGGTATCCATCTACGGAAATCCGATTCTTGAGGACGGCGTGACTGTTTCCATGCATTCCGAGAAGATCAAGGAACTGGATCCGCCGGCACCGACCTACGTCGAGGATCCGACCCTGGAGCCGGGTGTTGAGGTCGTCGCGAAAGCGGCAACTCCGGGCAGCCGATGGCAGACGAACCTGATCACGAAGAAGAACGGAGAGGTCGTAAGCGATGTGCTTCTCCACAACAGCACCTACACCGGCAAGGCGGCTACGATCAAGCGCAATACTTCCGGTACGGTAGCGGCGACAGAATCCGCAGCTTCCGACGCATCCGAGGGATCCTCTGAGGCAGCAGGAGAGACGACGGCATCACCGACTGAGACAACGGCGGCGGAGACGACAGCGGCAGCCACAACGGAGGCGGTCACAACGGCAGCCCCGTCCGCGGGGGAAAATTATGGTCCGGGATATGTGAATGAGACCACAACGGCAGCTCCGGCTGAGACAAACCAGGCCCCGTCTGATATGGGACTGATCGCTCCGAACGGACAGTAGAGAACTCTTAGCTCTGCCACATGCCAGTTCGCCGGAGACCGTAAAATGAGCAGACCAAGGCAGAAGGACTGAAATACACACTTCATATAAACAGGCGGTGAGCGGGAATTAAATGCAATTCCTGGCTTGCCGCTTTTTTATTTAAAGGAAATGGTCTTCAAAAGAAAAGACCGATATGGATGCGAAAGTTTGTTGAAACTAACACAAATTCAAAACTCGAGTTTGTTAAAACTAACCAAATAATCATTCTCACAATACGGATAACATTCCACAATGCGAAAAGATAATGCTGAAATTTTAATATTGTTTATGATTTGGTACATGATTCCGGCGTTTTTGATTTGCATTTTAGGGAAAAATTGCTATAATAATCTATAGATGTTCTGTGTTTGCAGGACACAAGCTAGTTAAATAAATATTTACATATTTATACACTTTATAGGAGGAAATCAACTATGGCAAGAAAAATGAAAACCATGGATGGTAACCACGCAGCCGCTCATGCTTCCTATGCATTTACGGATGTTGCAGCCATCTACCCGATTACCCCTTCTTCTCCGATGGCGGAAGCTACCGATGAATGGGCAACCGATGGAAGAACAAACATGTTCGGACAGCCGGTACAGATTACTGAGATGCAGTCCGAGGCAGGTGCTGCCGGTGCCGTACATGGCTCCCTTGCAGCAGGTGCATTAACAACAACTTATACAGCTTCTCAGGGTCTTCTTCTTATGATCCCGGATCTCTATAAGATCGCTGGTGAGCAGCTCCCGGGCGTATTCAACGTATCCGCTCGTTGTGTAGCAACTCACGCATTAAATATCTTCGGTGACCATTCCGACGTTTACGCCTGTCGTCAGACCGGATGCGCAATGCTCTGCGAATCCAGCGTGCAGGAAGTTATGGACTTAACACCGGTTGCACACCTTGCAGCATTAAAGGGCAAAGTTCCGTTCATCAACTTCTTCGACGGTTTCCGTACTTCCCACGAGATCCAGAAGATCGAGACTTGGGATTACGAAGATTTAAAAGAAATGGCTGATATGGACGCCATCGATGCATTCCGTAAGAACGCTCTGAACCCGAACCATCCGGTACAGAGAGGTTCCGCTCAGAACCCGGATATCTTCTTCCAGGCAAGAGAGGCATGTAACCCGTACTACGATGCTCTTCCGGCAATCGTACAGGAGTACATGGATAAAGTAAACGCTAAGATCGGTACCGATTACAAGCTGTTCAACTACTACGGAGCTGCTGACGCTGAGCACGTTATCATCGCTATGGGTTCCGTAAACGATACAATCGAAGAGACAATCGACTACCTTGCAAAACAGGGCAAGAAGGTCGGCGTTGTCAAAGTTCGTCTGTACAGACCGTTCTGCACAGAAGCTCTTATCGAGGCTATTCCGGATACTGTTAAGCAGATCTCCGTACTCGACAGAACAAAAGAGCCGGGTTCCATCGGCGAGCCGTTATACCTTGATGTTGTTGCAGCATTAAAGGGCTCCAAGTTCGATAAGGTTCCGGTATTCACAGGCCGTTACGGTCTCGGTTCCAAGGATACAACACCGGCACAGATCGTTGCTGTATACGAGAACACAGAGAAGCAGAGATTTACAATCGGTATCAACGATGATGTTACACACCTTTCCTTAAAGTTAGGCGCTCCACTTGTTACAACTCCGGAAGGAACTACAAACTGTAAGTTCTGGGGCCTTGGTGCAGACGGTACCGTAGGTGCTAACAAGAACTCCATCAAGATCATCGGCGACAACACAGACATGTACGCCCAGGCTTACTTCGATTATGACTCCAAGAAGTCCGGCGGTGTTACAATGTCCCACTTACGTTTCGGACATACTCCGATCAAGTCCACATACCTGATCCACAAAGCAAACTTCGTTGCATGTCATAACCCGGCATACATCCGTAAGTACAACATGGTTCAGGAGCTCGTTGACGGCGGTACATTCCTCCTCAACTGCCCGTGGGATGCTGAGGGTCTTGAGAAACACTTACCGGGACAGGTTAAGAAGTTCATTGCTGACCACAACATCAAATTCTACACCATCGACGGTGTTAAACTTGGTATCGAGACAGGCATGGGCCCGACTCGTATCAACACAATCCTTCAGTCCGCATTCTTCGAATTAACAAAGATCATCCCGGCTGACAAGGCGAACGAGCTTATGAAAGCAGCTGCAAAGGCTACTTACGGCCGTAAGGGTGAAGACGTTGTTATGAAGAACTGGGCAGCGATCGACGCTGGCGCTAAGGGACTTGTAGAAGTTCAGGTTCCGGAGAGCTGGAAGAACTGCGAAGACGAAGGTCTTGACATGGTTCACGCTACAGAGGGCCGCGAGGATGTTATCAACTTCGTTAACAACATCCAGGCTGCTGTAAACGCTCAGGAAGGTAACAACCTCCCGGTATCCGCATTCAAGGATTACGTTGACGGTACAACGCCGTCCGGTTCCGCTGCATACGAGAAACGTGGTATCGCAGTTAACGTACCGGTTTGGAATCCGGACAACTGTATCCAGTGTAACTTCTGTTCTTATGTCTGCCCGCACGCAGTTATCCGTCCGGTAGCTATGACAGAGGAAGAGGCTGCTAAGGCACCGGCTGGAACGAAGACCATCCCGATGACTGGTATGCCGCAGTACAAGTTCGCTATGACAATCTCCGCTCTTGACTGTACCGGCTGCGGTTCCTGTGCAAACGTTTGCCCGGGCAAGAAGGGTGAGAAGGCTCTTACAATGGTTCCGCTTGAAGGAAACACTGCAGAGCAGGAAGTATTCAACTACGGCCAGACACTTGACATCAAGCAGGATGTAATCGATAAATTCAAAGAGACAACGGTAAAGGGCAGCCAGTTCAAACAGCCGCTCCTTGAGTTCTCCGGCGCATGCGCAGGTTGTGGTGAGCCGCCGTACGCGAAATTAATCACACAGTTATTCGGTGACAGAATGTACATCGCAAACGCAACTGGTTGTACTTCTATCTGGGGTAACTCTTCACCGTCCACACCTTACACAGCGAACAAGGCAGGCAAGGGACCGGCTTGGTCTAACTCCCTGTTCGAAGATAACGCTGAGTTCGGTTATGGTATGTTACTCGCTCAGCAGGCAATCCGCGATGGCTTAAAGGCTAAAGTTGAGGAAGTTGCTGCAAACGAGAACGCTACAGCAGAAGTTAAGACAGCTTGCCAGGAGTGGTTAGACACATTCAGTGTTGGCGCTACAAACGGCGATGCAACAGACAAACTTGTTGCAGCTCTTGAGAACATCGACTGCCCGACATGCAAGGACATCGTTAAGAACAAAGATTTCTTAGCTAAGAAGTCCCAGTGGATCTTCGGTGGTGACGGATGGGCTTACGATATCGGATTCAACGGCGTTGACCACGTACTTGCAAGCGGCAAGGATATCAACATCATGGTATTCAACACTGAGGTTTACTCCAACACAGGCGGACAGTCCTCCAAGGCTACTCCGACAGGTGCTGTTGCTCAGTTCGCTGCTGGCGGTAAAGAAGTTAAGCAGAAAGACCTTGCTGCAATCGCTATGAGCTACGGTTACGTATACGTTGCACAGATCTCCATGGGTGCTGATATGAACCAGACGATCAAGGCTATCGCTGAGGCTGAGGCATATCCGGGACCGTCCCTGATCATTGCATACGCTCCGTGTATCAACCATGGTATCAAGAAGGGTATGGCAAAGGCTCAGACAGAGGAGAAGCTTGCTGTTCAGTCCGGTTACTGGAACCTCTTCCGATTCAACCCGGCAGCTGATGGCAAGAAGTTCAGCCTTGACTGCAAGCCGGCTACAGTTGACTACCAGGAGTTCATCAAGGGTGAGGTTCGTTACACGTCCCTCGCACTTAAGAACCCGGCAAGAGCTGAGAAGCTGTTTGCTAAGGCAGAGCAGAACGCTAAGGATAAGTACGCTTACCTTGAGAAGTTAGTTACACTCTACGACGAGAAGTAATTAGAAGATAATAATTGAAAGGACCTGCAATGTTTTCGGACATTGCGGGTCCTTTTTTTGGATATTTTTGGGTTGCAAAACCATAGTGGTTGTTCTATACTTTCAAGAAGAAAGGGAGGAAAACAACATGAAACGGTATATGAAAGGAAAGCGGATCGCACTCCTGGCAGGAATCAGCACACTCTGCCTGACGTTTCCGTCATTCGCAGGCGAACTTGTGAGAGATACGGCAGGAACCTGGTACCGCAACGATGATGGATCCTATTTACAGAATGAATGGCACCAGGAAGAAAATGGAGACTGGTATTTCTTCGGTGAGAACGGCTATGCTGTCACAGGCGTTATGCAGGGAGATCTGGCACGTTATATGATGAATTCCGACGGAGTTATGTATACAAATGTGAATGTTCTTCTGGACGGCCAGTGTTATCACGCGGATGGATATGGAATTCTTCTGCCGATGAAGGCCACAGAAGGATGGATCCTCACGAAAAACGGCTGGATGTACCGCGAGGACAAGAATACGATCCTTCGCAGCGAATGGAAGCAAAAAGACGGAAAATGGCTTTATCTCGGCGAAGATGGAATTGCCGTAAAAGGCTGGCTGAAGCTCAACGATGTCTATTATTATATGGGTGCGGACGGTCAGATGGAGACCGGCTGGCAGAAGGTCGGCGGCGTTTATTACTATCTTGGAGAGGATGGAATCATGCGTACAGGCCTTTTACAGATCGGCGGCGATGGCGCATGGTATCTCTTAGGCGAGGATGGCGCAATGCGGACCGGCTGGCAGGATATCGACGGCGCTTCCTACTATTTTGACACGACGAGCGGCGCGATGCAGACCGGCTGGCATGATGTCGAGGGTGGAAGACGTTACCTCGATGCGAATGGTAAGGCGTTAAAGAATACGGAACAGACGGTTGACGGTGTCTTATATGCCTTTGACGCGAACGGAATCGCCGCGGTAAAGACGGTGGCTCAGGCACGGAAAACACAGAACACGACTGTGACAGAGCCGGTTCCGGCAGCAAGTGACGCGGAGATGACGGCTCAGGTGAACGCCATGGCAGAGCAGATCCTCGCAAAGATCACCAACGCCTCCATGAACAAGACCCAGAAGGCGAGAGCGATCTACTCCTGGGTGCGCTCCAATATGCGCTATGTGAATCACTCAGAAAAAGGTGACTGGGTGAAATCCGCCTATACAGGTTTCCGCACGAAGCGCGGAGACTGCTATACCTATTATTCTGTATCGAAAGCGCTCTTAGATAAAGCGGGAATCGCGAATCTGGAAGTGATCCGCACGGATGGCCACCACTGGTGGAACCTCGTAGACTGTGGAAATGGATGGTATCATTTTGATACAACTCCGCGTTCTGCAGGCGGAACCTTCTGCCTTCTGACAGATGAACAGCTGGAGAACTACTCCAATACGACAGGACGAGGAAGCCATAAGATCGACCACTCAAAGTATCCGGCTACACCGACGACCCCGTCCCCGTGATAAAAAATTACAGTGAGGAACCATAAGATGATACAGACAAATATTCTGGAATATCTTGAAAAAACCGTGACTGAGGTTCCGGATAAGACGGCTTATACCGATGGAAAGCATGGTCTGACCTTTGCGGAGGTATCAAAATATTCCCGCGCCATCGGAAGTTATCTTGCCCGTGAGGGATTTTACCGCGAGCCGGTCGTAATCTATATGAAAAAGAGTCCTGAGGCGGTAGCGGCGTTCTACGGCGCTGTTTACGGAAGATGCTTTTATGTCCCCTTTGATGAGGAGATGCCGGAGTACCGCGTCTCCCTGATCTTAGAGACCTTAAAGCCGCGCCTTATGATCTGTGACGCGTATACGGAGAAGAAGCTTGCGAAAGTGGGATTCTCCGGTCAGGTGCTGCGGTTCGAGGACGCGGTGAAGGCGGAGATCAACGATGAGAGACTGGAAGAAATCCGCGAGTCCTCCATGGACACGGATCCGCTCTACATCGTATTTACATCCGGTTCCACCGGAGTCCCAAAGGGCGTGGCAGCCTGCCACCGCTCTGTTCTGGATTATGTGGAGAATTTATCCCATGTTCTCGGCTTCAACAGGGAGACGGTCTTCGGAAACCAGTCACCGCTTTATTTCGATGCCTGCTTGAAGGAACTGTACCCGACGATGATGTTCGGCGCCACCACATATCTTGTGCCGAAGAGCTTATTTATGTTCCCGGTAAAGCTGGTGGAGTACTTAAATGAATATAAGATCAATACGGTGTGCTGGGTCGTATCGGCGCTCACGATGATCTCTTCCATGGGAACCTTCGATAAAGTCGTTCCGAAGTATCTCCATACGGTGGCGTTCGGAAGTGAAGTATTCCCGATCAAGCAGTTTCATCTCTGGAGACAGGCACTTCCGGAGGCACAGTTTACAAACCTCTATGGTCCTACGGAGTGTACCGGAATGTCCTGCTACTACAGAGTCAACCGGGAATTTGGCCTAGATGATGTGATCCCGATCGGACGCCCGTTTAAGAATACGGAGATCCTGCTCCTAAACGCCGAGAACAAGCTGGCGGGAGAGGGCGAGACCGGTGAGATCTGTATCCGGGGAACCTGCGTGACCTTGGGATATTACAGAAACCCGGAGAAAACGAACGAAGTCTTTGTGCAGAATCCGTTAAACGACTGCTACCCGGAACTAATCTACCGGACCGGCGATATCGGACGGTACAATGAGTACGGAGAACTCGTGTTCGTTTCGAGGAAAGACCATCAGATCAAGCACATGGGACACCGGATCGAGCTCGGTGAGATCGAGGTCCATGTGAACCAGATGGCGGGTGTCCGCATGTCCTGCTGCGTTTATGACAAGGAACGGGAAAAGATCGTTCTGTTCTATGTGGGCGACGCGGAAGGAAAGGAGATCATCAAGGCATTAAAGGAAAAACTCCCGCGCTACATGATCCCAAACCTTGTGGAGAAGATCGAAGAAATGCCATTCACGGCAAACGGAAAGATCAACCGGATGGAATTAAAGAACCGGTGTGCAAATTTATAAGAGAGGAACTGAAACCATGAATGAACTTTTAGATATGTTATCTGATTTACACGAGGATGTGGACTTCGAGTCCTGTGATACCCTGATCGATGACGGAATCCTTGATTCCTTCGATATTGTGACCCTGATCACCCAGATCAAGGATGAATTTGACGTGACGATCCCGGCTGATGAGATCGTACCGGAGAACTTTAACTCCGCTGAGGCGATCTGGAACCTGATCCGCCGCCTCGATGAGGAGTAAGGCGTGTTATTCACGTCCTACGGATTTCTGGCATTCTTAGCGGCTGTCCTGGTCCTTTACTATACTCTGTGCAGAAAGTTCCAGTGGCAGCTGCTGTTGGTGGCCAGCTATCTGTTCTACTATTGGTCCGGTCCGAAAAACCTGATCTTTATTGTGGTGACGACTGTGACTACATATTTTGCCGCATTAAAGATCGGTCATTATGGAGAGATCTCCGCTGCCTATATTAAGGCAAATAAAGCGAAGCTCACGAAGGAAGAGAGAAAAGCTTATAAAGCAGGGATGAAAAAGATCCAGAGAAAGTGGATGCTTGCATGCCTGCTCTTTAATCTGGGAATTCTCGCAGTTTTAAAGTATACGAACTTTGCCATCGCGAATGTGAATTTTTTCCTGGACGCGTTCCATCTGGGTGAACCGATCACTTTTAAGAACATGATCCTGCCGATGGGAATCTCATTTTACACGTTTATGGCGGTGGGATATCTCGTGGATGTCTACCGTGGAAAATACCCGGCGAAAAAAGGACTTTTTTCCTTCGCGCTGTTTATTTCCTTCTTTCCGCAGGTGGTCCAGGGACCGATCAGCCGCTTTGATGATGTGGCGGACGAGATGTGGGCGGACCACAGGTTTGACTGGAAGACAGTCTCCTTCGGACTCGAGCGGATCTTATGGGGATTTTTTAAGAAAGTTGTGATCGCGGACAGGATCCTGACGGCTGTCAATGCGATCATTCATGATCCCACGACCTACGATGGGATCTATGTGTTCCTCGGCATGATGTTCTATGCTCTGGAACTCTACGCGGACTTTACCGGCGGCATCGATATTACGATCGGCGCGGCGGAACTTTTCGGGATCCATTTAAAAGAAAACTTCCACCGCCCATACTTCTCAAAGAACATTGCGGAGTACTGGAGACGCTGGCACATCACCATGGGAACGTGGTTTACGGACTATATTTTCTATCCGATCTCCGTGTCTGATCCGATGTTGAAGTTCAACAAGTTCGCGAGAAAACATTTCGGTGAATACATCGGAAAACGTATGCCGGTCTACACGGCCAGCGCGGTCGTATGGTTCGCCACCGGTATCTGGCACGGGGCGGCCTGGAACTTTATCGTCTGGGGCATGATGAACTTTGTAGTGCTCATGGTCTCCCAGGAGCTGGAGCCGTGTTATAAATGGTTCCGCAAGCATTTTTCTGTGGATGGGAAGCTGTGGTATAAGACATTCCAGGTCATCAGGACGATCCTGCTGATGAGCTCGCTCAGGATGTTTGACTGTTACCGGGATGTCCCGCTGACATTTAAGATGTTCGGAAATATGCTGGTGCATTCCAGGTTCCCGCAGCTCTTTGACGGAAGGTTCCAGACGCTGGGACTTGCGGCATCGGATTATCTGGTGCTTCTTGTGGGACTTGTGATCCTTGTGGTGACGAGTCTTGTCCAGAGAAGCGGCAGTGTCCGGGAGAAGATCGCGGCGAAACCGCTTATCGTCAGGTTTGTGTGCTGGTATGGCCTGTTCCTGGCGGTGCTGATCTTCGGCGCTTACGGCGTGGGCTTTGATTCCAGCCAGTTCATTTACAATCAGTTTTAGGAGGAAGGGAATATGAAGAAGAGATCGATCGCGGTATTCCTGGGACTCGGACTGGTTGTCCTGGGAAGCTTATGGCTGCTGCAGCGGCTTTTGATGCCGAAATATATGGGAGACATCGTGGAAGGCGCGCTGATCTCCGAGTATTATAAGGAAACGACGGATCATGACGTGGTGTTCATCGGAGACTGCGAGGTCTACGAGAATTTCTCCCCGATCACCATGTGGGAGGATTATGGAATCACGAGCTATATCCGGGGAAGTGCCCAGCAGCTGATCTGGCAGTCTTATTATCTGCTGGAGGAGACACTGAGGTATGAGAAGCCGGAAGTGGTGGTGTTCAACGTGCTCTCCATGAAGTACGACACACCCCAGAAAGAGGCTTACAACCGGATGACCCTGGATGGAATGAAGTGGTCAAAGTCGAAAGTGGAGGACATTAAGGCGTCCATGATGGAGGACGAGCAGTTCGCGGATTATGTATTCCCGATCCTCCGCTACCATTCCAGATGGCAGGAACTCACATCGGATGATTTTAAATATCTGTTTACGAGACGGCCTGTCTCCCAGAGCGGATATTATATGAGAATCGATGTGAAGCCGGCGCAGACGTTTCCGAAACCGAAAAAGCTTGCAAATTATGAATTTGGTGAAAATTCCTGGAAGTATCTTGAAATGATGCGGAAGCTCTGCGAGGAGAAGGGGACCCAGCTGATCCTTGTGAAGGCGCCGAGCTTATATCCGGCGTGGTACGATGAGTGGGAGGAGCAGATCGAAGAGTACGCAAAGACGTACGATCTTCCTTATTATAACTTCCTCGAACTCACGGATGAGGTGGGAATTGATTTTGCGACGGATACATATGACGGCGGACTTCACTTAAATCTTTCCGGAGCGGAAAAGATGGGAACATATTTTGGAAAGATCCTGCGGGATGAGTTCCAGGTCCCGGACAGACGGAACGATGAGAAGATCGCTTCTGTCTGGGCGGAGAAATGTGCTGCTTATTACGATATGGAGAAAAGGCAGCAGGAGGAGCTTGACACCTACGGGTATCTGAAGATGTTCAACAGTGATAAGGAATAAAGCGGCGGATCCGGGATGAACCGGGGATGCCAGGAGGAGAAGATTGAAAATGAGAAGTAGAGGGGAGCCATTACCTTAAACGCACAGCA